>NZ_BAEX01000014.1 GCF_000246945.1 Myroides injenensis M09-0166 | reverse complement strand
ACACGTAGTATTTATTTATTTTTTCTTTTTGTAATTTTTTAAAGAAAAACCATAAGCTATTCTAATTCCAAGTTGATCGGTGTGGTAGTCATTATAATGTTCATAGCGCAAACTGACATCAATATACTTGTTTGCAAAGCCAATAGAAGGGCTTAAAATAAGAGTGTTCCCCATTCCTTTATGTGTACCGAAACCGGCTCCGGCTTCGCCCATCGCATAAATATTTTTGCTCATGAAATGTTTAAAACCAGCTTTGACTGGTACAAAACCTAAATCTCCATCATCTCCATTAAATAGGTGTGTGTATCCTGATGTAAGCGTAAATGATGTTTTCTTACTGACATCATATTGTAGTCGAGCATCTATACCAATGGTAGCATCGTAATCTCCATCGGTTGGGACTCCCGCATTTAAGCCTAAGCCAATTCTAAAACCTTTAGGATAATAAGGTTTGTCTTTTTTCTGTGCTATAGCTGGTGAGGCTATAAATAGAGCAGTTGTTAGTAAAGTAAAAGTAAATTTTTTACTTAATGCAATCATGAATTATTGAGTTTTATAAGTTATAATGGATACTAGTAAGCAAAAAACTTGCCGTTTGAGAATTGATTTTCGCAGATTCAGTTAAGTTAAAAAGTTTAATTCGCCTTCAAGACTGTATATTTGCAAAAAAGTACAACAATGAATTTATCTATTTATTACAAAGAATTTAATTATAACATCCGATTGGCGTATCCTATTATTTTAGCAATGTTAGGACATACAATTGTAGGTGTTGTAGATAATATCTTAGTAGGTAAAATAGGAGCAACTGAATTAGCAGCAGCTTCTTTAGCTAATAGTTTTGTTTTTATAGCAATTTCACTAGGTGTCGGATTTTCAACAGCTTTAACGCCTTTAGTCGCACGTAGTGATGCTGAAAATGACACTGAAGGTGGAAGATCTGTATTTGTCAATGGTTTGTTCTTATGTACTATAATAGGGGTGATTTTATTCTTTTTAATATTTTTTTCAAAGCCATTATTAGCCTATATGGGGCAGCCAAAAGAGGTTACTTTGTTAGCAAAACCATTTCTTGATGTAGTCGCATTATCACTTATACCGATGGTAATGTACCAAGCGTATAAGCAGTTTGCAGATGGTAAATCAAAAACAAAAAATGCTATGTATGCAACTATTATAACTAATATTACTAATTTAATATTGAGTTATTCTTTGATACATGGTGTGTGGATTTTCCCCAAAATGGGAATGCTTGGTGCAGCATACGGGACATTAATAGCACGTATTGTTATGCTTGTTTATATGCATTTTGCATTGCGTAAACAGTCGATATTTAAAGCTTTCTTATGTGATCTTAAGTTTAGTGAAATTAAAAAAGAAATGGTACAGAAGATTACAAAGATTGGTTTACCTTCTGGTATGATGAGTTTCTTTGAAGTAGCTTTATTCGTTGGAGCTGTATGGCTGTCAGGAATGATTGGAACAGTAGCGCAGGCAGCAAATCAAATAGCATTAAGTATGTCTTCTATGACTTTTATGTTTGCTAGTGGATTGAGTGTTGCAGCTATGATTAGGGTCGGTAATCAGAGAGGTTTGAAAGATTATGTACAATTAAAAATTGTGGCTAGGTCTATTATTTTGATGGCGGTTATGATATATACTGTTTTTGCCATTTTATTTGTGGTTTTTCATCAGTATATACCAATGTTATTTATGGATAATAAAGATATTGTAAATGCTGAAATCAATAGTGAAGTTATAAGTGTCGCAGGTAAATTATTACTGGTAGCAGCGATATTTCAAATCTCTGATTGTATACAAGTTGTAACCTTAGGTGCCTTACGTGGATTACAAGATGTCAATACACCTATGATTATTACTTTTGTTTCATATTGGATTATAGGATTCCCAGTATCAATTTACTTAGGACTATACACAAGCTTAGAAGCAACTGGAATATGGATAGGATTATTAGCAGGTTTAACAACTGCAGCTATTTTTTTATATCTTCGCTTTCATATACTGTCAAACAGATTAATAAGAAACAATTAATATATTTAATATGGAATTACCAAAGTTTGTTTTAGCTGATAATACTGATACTTCAGATGATATTTTTATTATCCACCTTGAGTTTCCTCGTTTTATAGTAAACTTAAACACGGATGAGATTGAGTTTTTAGAAGCAATTGAAGAGTCTGAAGAGTCTGAAATTGAAGCAGAAATGGAAACTCTATTAGTAAAAGCAGGTGAGTTTTACGAGAGAGAAATGGAACGTTATGTAGAAGATGAAGATTTAGAAGACTAATCTAATCCCCTTCTTTAAAATAAAGTTTTAAGATTTGTTGAGCAGCTGCAAAAGGTGATAATTCATTATTTTGCACTGCTTTTTTATTTACAGCAATTTGTTCTTTTATAGAAGGAGAATTGTAAAATTGCATTAATATATTTTCATTGATTGTCTCCATCATCCAATATTGATTCTGTTCTCTGCGCTTTGTATCAAAATAAGTATTTTCTTTTGTAAGGGAAATATAGGATTCAATTAATTCCCATATTTCTTGAATACCAGTATTATTAATAGCACTACAAGTACTAACTTTCGGTGTCCATCCTGATGCTTTTTTTGGGAATAAATGCAGTGCTCTATTAAAATCTAGTTTTGCTAATTGTGCTTTCTTTGTATTCTCCCCATCAGCTTTATTAATTATAACTGCATCTGCCATTTCCATAATACCTCTTTTGATGCCTTGTAATTCATCTCCAGCACCAGCAAGATTTAATAGCAAAAAGAAATCAACCATACTGTGGACAGCTGTTTCACTCTGTCCTACGCCAACAGTTTCGATTAATATTACATCAAATCCACATGCTTCACATAAGATAATACTCTCACGTGTTTTTCTAGCAACTCCTCCTAGACTATCACCTGAAGCAGAAGGTCTGATATAAGCATTCTCGTCTTTCACTAAATCTTCCATGCGTGTTTTATCGCCCAATATACTCCCTCTACTAATACTACTGCTAGGATCTATTGCTAATACAGCTACCTTTCTACCCATACTGGTTAACAGTTTACCAAAGGATTCTATAAATGTACTTTTACCTACACCAGGTACTCCAGTAATCCCTATTCTTACGGAATTATTGGCATAGGGTAGGCATCCTTGTATTATTTTTTCAGCTTGCTGGTAATGATTTGGATTTAAACTTTCAATAAGTGTTATTCCTTGGCTAAGTGCTACTTTATCCTGATTAATGATTTGCTCGATAATTTGCTCTACAGAGCGTTTTTGTTGACGTCTTAATTGAAATTTTTTAATAACATCGGTATCGGTAGTGTTTGGTTGTTCAATACCTTTGTTTTCTTTGAGCGCTGAATTGTTCTTTTCTTTATCTGTAGTAGACACTTTATAGGAATTGATAAATTGATAAAGTAAAAGTAATAAAATAAGTTTCAAATAGAAATTAAAAGGAGTAAAGAGTCATTTTTACTACTTATAAAGGATTTTTATATTAATTAAAATTATGCATGAAAACCAATGAGTAACATAACTTTCTTTGATCAGAGGATTTGTCTTTTTTGATGAAAGATTTTAATGTACTTTAATATCTTACTGTCAAGGTAGAGTTTTTTATTTTAGATGCTTGATAGTATAAGATCTAGTTTTTTTTCTTATTTGTTATTCTGTTATATGTTACTGTGTCTTAAATTGTCATAGTTAATAATGGTTGAAAACTCTCATTTATAAATCATTCTCAGACTTTTTCTTTTATAATCTTTTAAATGCTAGTGAGCTATTTTATATGATTGTTTTATCTTTAGGGTTTTTTAAAAAAAGCAACAACAAAAAACAACAACAATATGAACTCAATTTTAAGTTTACCTAAAGCTCTATTAGAAAAGGTAAATCAACAATCCCTCGCTCAAAAAACAGTATACCCTATTTTATTAGCTATTAGTTTTGGTCATTTGTGCAATGACTTTATACAAGCAATTGTACCAGCGATGTATCCAATGCTTAAAGAAAATTATACGCTTTCATTTGCACAAATAGGGATGATTACCTTTGCATTTCAAATTTCATCTTCATTATTACAGCCTTTAGTAGGTAATTTTACCGATAAACATCCCCAGCCATTTTCACAAATCTTCGGAATGATATGTTCTGCAATAGGTGTTGTAATGTTGAGTTATGCACCAAATTATGCAATTGTTTTGTGTGCCGTAGTAATGATAGGAATAGGTTCTTCTATTTTTCATCCAGAGTCTTCACGTGTATCATATGTAGCTTCTGGTGGCAAGCGTAGTTTAGCTCAGTCCATTTTCCAAATAGGTGGAAATACAGGAACTGCCTTAGCTCCCTTATTTGTAGCATGGTTAGTTATTCCAAACGGTCAGACTCATTTATTGTGGTTTGTTTTAGTTGCTGTGATAGCACAGTTTTTTTATTTCTTTATAGGTACTTGGTATAAGGGAGTATTAAATCACCCTACACACAAGAAAAAGAAAGTTATACGAATTCCTGAATTATCACAATTCAGAATAACATCTTCTATTGCAGTTTTACTATTATTGATATTCTCCAAATACTTCTATGTCGCTAGTATTTCAAGCTATTTTCAATTCTTTACAATGGAAAAGTTTGGAATAACTGAAGTGCAAGCACAGATTTATTTGTTTTATTTTTTATTATCTGTTGCTGCAGGTACACTAGTAGGGGGATTTTTTGGTGATAAAGTTGGACGTAAATATATTATCTGGTTCTCTGTATTAGGAGCAGCTCCATTTACTTTATTACTGCCTTATGCAAGTCTTTTTTGGACAGGCATCTTAATTGTTATTATTGGTTTTATTATTTCTTCAGCATTTCCTTCAATATTAGTTTATGCACAAGAGTTATTACCAAGAAAGATTGGAATGGTATCAGGATTGTTTTATGGTTTTGCTTTTGGTATGGGAGGATTAGGTTCTGCAGTACTAGGGTGGTGGGCAGATCACACTTCTATTGAAAATATTTACCATATCTGTGCTTATCTTCCTCTAATAGGTATTATTGCTTGTTTATTACCTAATATGAAAAAAGTGAAATTCAGAGAGGAAATATAAAGCAAATAAATTATATTTGCTTATAATCAATGTTTTATAAGTATGAAATATTTTGTTGTAATAATATTAGTGGCTATTTTTAGTATAAGCTGCAACAGTTCAAAACAAGTATATGCTACTAGTTTTGATGAAAATTATAAAAAAGAGTATGAAGTTAGCATTGCTGAATTTAATGAAAATGCAGATCCACAGATTTATATGAATATTGATAAAAATGTTTATTTCATTAAAGAATATAAGATGTATTCATTCAAAAAAGATTTAGTGAATAATATTAATCATTACAGCGATACAGTACGTCCTAGAGTATTTGATAAAGGAAATAAGGACGTATTCTTTATGAAAGAAAAAATTAATACAAGCAATTGATATAAAAATTAAAAGGCGTAAAAACATCAGTTTTACGCCTTTTAATTTTTTATTTAAGAAATAGAATTGTCTACAGAATTTTACCACTTAAGAACATTGCTGCAATGCTAAAGTAAATTATCAGTCCAGATACGTCTACTAAAGTGGCAACAAAAGGAGCCGATGCAGTGGCAGGGTCCATGCCAAATCTACGTAATATAAAAGGAATTAACGAACCCGATAGTGTTCCCCATAACACTATAAATAACAGCGATACTGAGACACTCATTCCTATAGCAAACCAATATTCTCCATAGTCATATATACCTGCTTCTTGCCAAATAAATATCCTGATAAAACCTATAATACCTAATATTCCTCCAAGCATAACCCCTGAGGCAATTTCTTTACGCATTACATACCACCAGTCAGAAAGTTTTAATTCCCCTAATGCCATTGCACGTATAATTAAAGAAGCTGCTTGTGATCCTGAGTTACCTCCACTAGAAATAATTAAAGGGACAAATAGAGCTAATACTACTGCTTTTTCAATTTCATCTTCGAAATGTCCCATAGCTGAAGCTGTAAGCATTTCTCCTAAAAACAATATAATTAACCATCCTGCACGTTTGCGTACTAATTCGAAAAGAGGTGTATGTGTATAGGAAAGATCTAATTCTTCCATACCCCCGAATTTCTGAATATCTTCTGTATCCCTCTCTTTAATTTTGTCTAAAATGTCGTCAAATGTTACAATCCCTACTAGAACACCTTTTTCAGTAATAATAGGAAGAGCAGATCTATCATATTTCTCGAATATATCAAAAGCCTCTTCCATTTCCGTCATTGTTTTAATTGCAACAAAGTTATGGTCAATTAATTCTGAAATTAATGTGTCTTCATCTGCTAGTAGAAGTTCACCGACTTTTAAGTCATCGATAAGAACATTGTTATCATCTACAACATAAATATAGTTTAAGGTTTCTGCCTTCTTTCCATATTTTTTGATGTGTTGAAATACTTGTTTGACTGTTCTATTAGCTTTTGATTGAATATACAGAGGTGTCATTAATCTAGCTATACTATCTTCTTTATAGCCAATTAAATTAAGAGCTATTTGTTTCTCTTTGTCATTAAGCAGATTAATAGAGTATTTTATTAATTCATCTGGAAAATTCTCAAGTAATTCGGTACGGTCATCAGGTTCAAGATTATTTAATACGTCTGCATAATCTTCTTGTGTCATGCTTCGTACAATCTCTTCTTGAATATTAATGTCTAAAAAAGAAAATACTTCAACTTTCAGATCAGGCGAAAGTTTTAGGAATTCAAGATTTCGCTCTTTTCTTTTCATTTCAGAAATAGCTTCAGCGATATCGGCTGGGTGCATATCTATAAATGTCATAGATTGAAGTTTTTAAAGATTAGAATTATATGTTTTTTACAAAGTAGTGCAAAAGTACGCTTTACTATCTTTACTTAAAAATTTCTAATGATATTATAATAAAAAAGATAGATGTTTGTGAAGTAAATACTTAAAAATTATAAGTTATGTTTTGTTTTATTTAATAAAAAACGTTTTAAAGTATTAAAATAAAGATGTTTTAGTACACAATAATGTTTTTTTGATAGTTGGTATGGGGGTTGAGTGTTTTCTAAATTACAGCAGATTAGTATCGATAAAAAAAATAAGGGAAGCTATATAGTTCCCTTATTTTTTGTTATTCATTGTTTATAATAGATTTATCAAGTAATGGTGCATCCAAGCTTTTTTTAGCTTTAGCTCCCATTTCTTTTAGCTTGTGAACGGAAGTAATTAAGTTCCCTTTTCCTTCACTTAATTTATTAAAAGCATTGTCATATTCGTTTTTAGTTTCGTCTAGCTTTTTCCCAACCTTAGTAAGGTCATTTATAAGGCCTACAAATTTGTCATATAGTAGTCCTGCTTGTCTAGCTATTTCATATGCATTTTCTTGTTGTTTGTGCTGACTCCACATTGTTTCTATTGTTCGTAATGTAGCTAATAGAGTAGAGGGAGTTACAATTACAATATTCTTTTCAAATGCCTTTGTATATAATGAATTGTCACTATTAATAGCAATAGAGAATGCTGTTTCTATTGGGATAAATAATAATACAAAATCAGGACTAGTCCCTTTATATAGCTCGTGATAGTTTTTTTCTGAAAGTCCATCTATATGTCTTTTAATAGATAATAAATGTTCTTGTAGGTAACGTTTTTTTAAAGCTTCATCTGTTTCATTAATATATTGTTCATAGGCTACTAATGATACTTTGGAATCAACGACCATGTGACGTTGATCAGGTAGATGAATAACTACATCGGGTTGTAATCGATTGCCATTATCAGAAGTATAGCTTTGCTGTGTTTGATATTCGCGCCCTTTTTCTAAACCTGATTTTTCCAATACACTCTCTAGAATCATTTCTCCCCAATTTCCTTGCATCTTATTATCTCCTTTTAGAGCTTTTGTAAGGTTAAGGGTCTCCTCGCTCATCTTTAAATTAACTTTTTGTAACCCAAATATTTGTTCGCGTAGAGCTGCATGGTGATCAATACTTTCTTTATGTGTCTGGTCTACTTTTTGTTCAAAGGCTACTATTTTTTGTTGTAGAGGATTAAGTAGCGTTTCAAGATTTACTTTGTTTTGTTTGGTGAACTTCTCACTTTTTTCTTCTAATATTTTATTAGCGAGGTTTTCAAATTCAATAGTAAAGCGTTCTTGTAGAGCAAGCGTTTCTTTTTGTTGAAGTTCTAAACGTTCTTTTAAATTGTTATTTTCTGTTTCACGTATAGAAATACGAGCAATTAATTCTTGATTGTCATGTCTTAGAATCTCATTGTTTTCTTCAATTGCTAATTTCTCGTGTTGCAGTTGTGAAATCTGTTTTGACAAGTAATTGCTTTCTGCTTGTAGCTTTATTATCTCATCTGTATTAGATGATTTCGCTTTACTAGCTTTTCCTATGATAAATGCAATGACTATTAAAACGGCTAATAGACCAATAAGAATTTCTTGTGACATACTCTAGTGATAATTTATGAAAGTGTGTATTAATGGTAAACAAAAATAGTAATTTATAGTTGTATTAGTTGAGTGAAAGTTGCTACGGTTTTTAGCAAAAAAAAGAAGGGTTAGCAATAGAGCTAACCCTTCAGATGTATTATTTAAGATTTAAAATCATTATCTACTTAAGTACATTTTTCTTCTAGAATAGATTTCGTAGAATTGGTCATCTCTTAAGTTATCGATAAATAAAATGCTTTCTCCTGTAGATTTCATTTCAGGTCCTAAAGCTTTATTTACATTTTTAAATTTATTAAAAGAGAATACTGGAGTTTTAATTGCATATCCTTTTAATTGTGGATTGAATTCAAAATCAGTAACTTTTTTCTCACCTAGCATTACTTTAGTAGCATAGTTTACATAAGGTTCACCATATGCTTTTGCAATGAAAGGAACTGTTCTAGATGCTCTAGGGTTTGCTTCAATGATGTAAACTACATCATCTTTAATTGCAAATTGAATATTGATTAAACCAACTGTTTTTAAAGCTACAGCAATTTTCTTAGTGTGATCTATAATTTGATTTAAAACAAATTCCCCTAAGTTAAATGGAGGTAACATAGCATGGCTATCTCCTGAGTGTACACCACAAGGTTCTATGTGTTCCATAATACCAATTATATGTACATTCTCTCCATCACAAATAGCATCTGCTTCTGCTTCTATAGCACCTGCTAAGTAGTGGTCAAGTAATAAAGAATTACCAGGAATTGAGTTTAATAGTTCAATTACGTGCTCTTCTAATTCTTTTTTGTTAATTACAATTTTCATTCCTTGACCTCCAAGTACATAAGAAGGACGAACTAATAATGGGAAGTCTAATTCATCTGCCAACTTATTCGCTTGTTCTGCTGTTTTTGCAACACCAAACTGAGGGAATGGTATTTGTAATTCTTCTAAGAGAGTAGAAAAACGACCACGATCTTCTGCTAAGTCTAATGCATCATAGCTTGTACCAAATATCTTAATTCCATATTTATGTAGCTTTTCTGCTAATTTTAAAGCAGTTTGCCCACCTAATTGTACAATTACACCTTCAGGCTTTTCATGTCTGATGATATCGTATATGTGCTCCCAGAATACAGGTTCGAAATATAATTTATTTGCAGTATCAAAGTCTGTAGAAACAGTCTCGGGATTACAGTTAATCATAATTGTTTCATAACCACATTCTTCAGCAGCTAATACTCCGTGTACGCAAGAGTAATCAAATTCAATACCTTGTCCAATTCGGTTAGGTCCTGAACCAAGTACTACAACTTTTTTCTTATCAGAAACGATACTCTCATTAGATACATATCTCGTACCATCAGGTCTTTCTATTTCCGCTTCAAAAGTAGAGTAGTAATAAGGTGTTTGTGCAGGGAATTCAGCCGCACATGTATCTACTAATTTAAATACACGTTGAATATTCATAGTATCACGTAAATCGTGAACTTTACTTTCAAGAGTATTTAGCATATGTGCTATTTGTCTATCTGCAAAACCTTTTTGTTTTGCTTCAAGTAACAAATCTTTTGGTAATGTGTCAATATTATATTTAGAAATTTCTTTTTCTAAAACATATAGTTCTTCATATTGTTTTAAGAACCACATATCTATTTTAGTAATTTCATGTATTCTACTTAATGGAATACCATGCTGTATCGCATCGTATATAGTGAATACTCTATCCCAGCTAGCATTAGTAAGTTTGTCAATAATTTGGTCATAGTTGGTATATCCTTTACCATCTGCACCAAGACCATTTCTTTTAATTTCTAATGATTGTGTAGCTTTGTGAAGCGCTTCTTGGAATGAACGTCCAATACCCATTACCTCACCAACTGATTTCATTTGAAGACCTAACGTGCGATCAGCTCCTTCAAATTTATCAAAGTTCCAACGAGGTATTTTTACAATTACATAATCTAAAGTTGGCTCAAAAAGAGCTGAAGTAGATTTAGTAATTTGGTTTTGCAATTCATCAAGCGTATATCCTAAGGCTAGTTTTGTTGCAATTTTTGCAATTGGATATCCTGTAGCTTTAGATGCTAAAGCAGATGAACGAGATACACGAGGGTTGATCTCAATCGCTACGATATCTTCTTTTTCATCTGGTGAAACTGCAAATTGTACGTTACAACCTCCAGCAAAGTTTCCAATGCTACGCATCATTTTGATAGATAAATCACGCATTCTTTGGAATGTTCTATCAGATAGAGTCATAGCTGGAGCTACAGTTATACTATCCCCTGTGTGAATACCCATTGGATCCATATTTTCGATAGTACATATAATAACTACGTTATCATTTTTATCGCGTAATAATTCCAATTCGTATTCTTTCCATCCAAGTAAAGCTTTGTCTATAAGAACTTCGTGGATAGGTGACGCTTCTAATCCGTAAGTAAGCAGGTCATCAAATTCTTCTGCAGTATGTACAAAAGCCGCTCCTGTACCTCCAAGTGTAAATGAAGGACGGATTACTAAAGGAAAACCAAATTCTTGTGCGATTTCCTTACCTTCTAAAAATGATGTAGCAGTTTTTGCCGGAGCTACTGGTACATCTATAGTTGCTAGAAGTTGTTTGAATTGCTCGCGATCTTCAGTAACATTAATTGCGTTAATATCTACTCCGATTAGTCGCACTCCAAAGTCAGCCCAAATACCTTTCTCATCACATTCTAAACATAGATTCAATGCAGTTTGTCCTCCCATTGTAGGTAATACAGCATCGATTTCGGGATGAGCAACAAGAATTTCAATAATTGATCTTGCAGTTAATGGTTTTAAGTAAATATGATCTGCCATAGAAGGGTCAGTCATAATTGTAGCGGGGTTGGAGTTGATCAGAATAACTTTGATTCCTTCTTCTCTTAATGATCTAGCTGATTGTGAACCTGAATAATCAAATTCGCAAGCTTGTCCAATAATTATTGGTCCCGAACCAATAATTAAAACCGTTTTGATAGAAGTGTCTTTAGGCATCTTTTTTTTGTGTTGTTATGTTAAATACTTTATTATTAGTAAAGTAAGTTTAGTGTTGTGTGTGTGATTGTGTGTGATTGCTTCCGACAATGTATAAAAAAAGGCGTTACAACTAATAGTAACACCTTTATTTATGCTTTTAATAAAACATTATTTTTTATGTCTTGTTTCACAAGAAACAGATATTTTATGTCTTCCTTTAGCTCTTCTTGCTGCTAATACTTTTCTACCGTTTGGTGTAGACATTCTTTCCATGAAACCGTGTTTGTTTCTTCTTTTTCTATTCGATGGTTGAAACGTTCTCTTGCTCATTGCTTTTATCTTTAAATCTTAAATTTTACTATTTCTCGCCAGCTTTGAAAGTGTTGTCTCAAAACCGAGTGCAAATATATAAAGTCTTTTTTCTCTTACAAAACCTTTTTTGAAAAATATTTCAAAATATCCTATTATCACTAAGAAATACAGCAGAAAAGAAAGTAGGTACTTATAGTAATATAACAAAAATCTTATTATTACTTTTGCAGCTCGCAATATAACATATAAAAAGATATGAATTTAAGTTTATTTAGAAAAGTTTGTTTAAACGGTATAAAATACTTTCTGTATTTCCTATTTGTATTTTTTATAGGACGTCTTTTCTTCTTACTTACTTATGGTAATATGTCAGAATTATCTAATTTCAAATTAGGGATAGCTGAAGCTTTTATAGTAGGAGCTCGTTTTGATGTATCTGCAATTTGCTATGGATTTTTACCCATTGCTTTACTATGGTTAATAGCTCTATTTATACCTAGTAAGTGGAATACCTCTTATATTAAGTTCTATCACTTATTTGCAAAGTACTTTTTGTTATTGGTATTATTACTCTTCGTATCGTTAATAATTATAGATTATTTCTTTTATCAGTTTTTTCAATCTCATATTAATTTATTGTTTTTTGGAATTTTTGAAGATGACACTACTGCTGTACTTAATTCTGTATGGACTGATTATCCAATTTTTAAGATCATTGGAGTCTTTATTATTGCTGTAATAGGCTTTTTATTTATCTCGCGTTTGATTAAAAAATCATTACTCAGACCTATTACTTTTCAGAGTAAGATTATCAGCCTTGTATTATTATTAATATTTCCTTTGTTTTTTGTAGGAATGAGAGGAAGTTTAGGCGTTTTTACTTTAAGAAGAGAGCATACCAATATTACTGTTAATGAGTTTGTTAATTCATTGTGTTATAATGCTCTTTATTCTCTAAAGTTTGCAAATTCAGAGCGCAAACAAAATGCAATTATACCTGATATAGATAGAGAACTTAATAATAGTGGTTTTGCAAGCAAGAAAGATGTATTAAAAGAGTATCAAGGAGATTTGCCTCCTATGTTTGATGAAGATTTAAATGTTGTAACTGCCTCTAATGAGTTTTTAGAAAAGAATCCTCCTAATGTTATTTTCCTGCAAATGGAGAGTATGAGTAATCATTATTTTGATATGAATTCAAAAGAGCTAAATCTTTTGGGTGATTTAGCAGATGAGTTACCAAATTTATATTATTTCAAAAATGCTCTTTCGGCTTATAATGGTACAATACAGACTTTAGAAAACTTTTTAATAGGAACACCAAAAACGATTATATCTCAATCTTTATATTTCAATACCCCTTTTAGCACCTCTATTGCATTACCTTTTAAATCTAAAGGTTACTCAACATATTTCTTAACCGGAGCTAGTATTTCATGGCGAAATATTGATAAAATGATTGAGCGACAAGGATATGATTTTATAGAAGGTAAAAATAATATTCTAGAAAAAAATCCAAATGCGGAAGAGTTTGCATGGGGCGTACATGATGGTTATTTGTTTGATTATATTATGGATAAATTAAAGGAAAACGAGGGTACACCTAAGTTTATCTTTGGATTGACTATTAGCAATCATACTCCATTTGAGATTCCAAAAAATTATAAAGCTTACCCAATAAAAATGTCTGATAGTCTAAAGCAGACAATTAGAGTAGATGAGGAAACAGCATATGCTAACTTTTATTCACATCAATATGCAGCTTCTGAATTAGCACGCTTAATTAAGATGATAAAAGAATCGCCTTATGGAGAGAATACTATTATTGCTGCTTCTGGAGATCATAATATTAGACAAGTTTTTGAATATACACCAGAGGAAGGTTTTTTAAAAAGAAGTGTCCCTATCTTATTTTATATTCCAGAAAAGTATAAACCTGCTTTCTATAATAATGAAGTAATAGGATCGCATAAAGATATCTTTCCTACTTTATTTAATTTGAGCCTTTCAAATGCTAAATATTCTTATACTGGTGATAATCTGTTTAGTAAAGAAGTGCCTTTCCGTTTTGGTATTAATGATTATAACTTTATTGCTGATTCAATAGGAGTAGTGTCCATAGAGAATAATCAACCTTATTATTATGAATGGGTAAATAATCAAAAAAGAAAACTAAAAGTAAGCAATAGCGATGCTGGGCATGCAAAGTATTTGTTAAATAAAATGAATTCGTTTAAAACGATGAAGACAATTAATATATACGAAGATATTCTCAAGGCTCAAGAACAGAATAAATAACATTTTTAGTGTAATTTATCATTTTAACAGGTTACTTTCTTGCAAGAAAGTAACCTGTTTTGTTATAGAAGACATCTTGCCCATTTCGTTTATTAGGACAGGTGTTAACTATTATTTCTTTACTTCTAACAATTTTTCTAAGGTTCTATGAATCAAAATCAGCATTAATAAATTAATCCTAGTAGAGGTATTTCATCATTAGTTAATTACTTAGTTATGTATGCAGAATAGAATTCTATACCTAATACATCTTTTACATATCAATAGGTTAGAAGGTTTTCTGTGAATACTTTAATTATCAAAGCACAACAAAAAAATACCTCACTTTTTTTAATCATAAAAAGCGTATCTATTTAATTTATAATGATTTATGTTAAAAATGATTTATTGAGGTAAAATTGGAATACTTGTCAAGACTAGTATTCATAAGGGTTCGAGCGAAATGCTTCAACACTTCTTCAACACTTTCCCATGATTGCTCCATATAGAGGGTTATTTGTTGAAGGAATCTTGAAGAAGTGTTGACGCATTGTTGAAAAAATCATTTTATCTATAGTAATTAAGGCGCATGTCTACTGTAATAAAGGCATCTATGAAATCAAAAATTCTATGAATTATTTTAGTCACTTCTATTCAAAAAAGGCCTTTGAATAATTAAACGGTTATAATGAATTGGATGAGTAATAATAAGATGAAGTCACCTTGATTTTTTTGTTTTCTGAAATTTCTATAGTTCTGCTTTATTTTACAAAATTCAAGACAACTTCATAGTTATTTTCTTATGAGAACTTAAAAATCAGGATAGTTCCATTTGTTATTCAGCCAGTTTTTATATCACTTAGTAATTAAAGTTGTGATATAAAGCAGTGTTAATGTGTTTTTTAGCAAATAAGTACTATGTGTATTTATTTTGCTCATTAAATGTAAACTGCTGTTCATTTAATAAATGTATAGTGTAAAAACTCAGTACAGTGTTTTAGAATAAATTACTATTTTACATCAACGATATTCAATACAGTTGTGTGAAGAAGCTAGACTGTGACAATTTACTATAATAAAAATAAGAGGTAGTTAATAAAGTTTTACTTATATTCGCAGGGTAATTCTTAAAAAAAATAAGGATTACAGACGAAGATAGGTTATACTTAGTTGTATATGAAAAGGGAATCATGTGTAAATCATGAACTGTCGCGCAACTGTAAGTAACACAAAAGATTTTTATCCATAGTGTTCCACTGTTATTTATAATGGGAAGGACGATAAAAGTTGTTACAAGTCAGGAGACCTGCCTAATTCTTTTAAAGACTATGCTTTCGCGGTTTAGAGCTTAATGTCAAGTTGAATACGTAGATTAGTTATTTACTCTCTATTTTTTAAGAATAGAGCAATTTATTTTATTGTCCAATACTTGTTGGATATTGCGTATTTATCTTTTCGTTAAATCATCTTTTCCTATCATTTTCTTTTAAAAGTTTTAGTGCTATATACCATTAAGATTTATATAAGTATTATTCGTTTTTTAATTATTAATTATAAAAACAATTATAGCGTTGAGTGATTTAATGGTTTTAGAAGAATCTGTAGATGCCCGCAAAATAAAAGCGGAAACACATGTGTTTAAAGTGGTTTTTCCTGATACGACGAACCATCATAATACAATGTTTGGTGGTAGAGTAATTATGATGATGACAGAAACTGCTTTTATGACAGCAACTCGCTTTTGCCGTAAGAATTTCGTAATTGTTAGTAGTGATAGAATTGATTTTAGTAGACCAATACCGGCAGGTTCATTAGTTGAATTAGTTGGTAATGTGGAGTCAATAGGTAATACTAGCATTAGAATTAAAGTCGATGTGTTTAGAGAAAAGATGAAAGAGGAGTATCGACAAAAAGTTGTTTCAGGTATTTTTACTTTAGTAGCTTTAGATGATGATTTTACACCTATCCCAATATTGGATAAGGTAGCACGATAATAAATTTTGTAAGCATCTTACATTTTTTAGTTTTTGGTAGAAAATAGCTCTTTAATTAGAGCTATTTTCATTTGTATTAATTTTTGTTACTTTTCTTCCTCCTTGGTTTTATAGTTTTTAAATACTTATATTTAAGTAGATAACATTTTTTTTTAATTCGTATTGTAACTTTAACAGATGTGTAATTGAAAACTTTTATGGATAAGATATTAGTATTGCTAGATTTTAGTTAACTAGAATAGAAGATAATGATATAGTGATAAAATCATAAATCTGTGGTTTGTGCTATTTAATCTCCTGAAAGAATAATATATAATGATTAGAACGCAATTAGTTTTGTAGTATCAAAATAATAGCGTTTTTTTATACTATACAACGTTATTGTTTTTTAATTAAAATTTAGAAATGGAAAGTACTTTAGATTTCGATAATTTAGAACGACCAGTTTTATTACAATTTTATGCTGATTGGTGTGTTCCATGTAGGACATTATCTAATGTAGTTGATCATATAGAAGATGATATTAGAGCGTATGTTGATTTTGAACGTATAAATATAGACGAGAATAGAGAGTTGAAAGAAGAATTCTTTATACGTTCTGTTCCAACGATAATTTTATTAAATACTAGCGGGGATATTTACTGGAGATATACGGGTATAGTGACTCCTCAAGAGATAATGAAACATGTAAGGTCGGTAGGTTAGTAATAAACTATATTATCTAATTTTTTAATTATCTAGAACTAGTGAGGGAATTGATTTATATAATAAAAACAATCCTATCTGGTGAAGATAGGATTGAATTAAAAAACTATAGAAAACTAAAAATAAAATAATAAATCACAGAATAGCTAAATAATGGTTGATTTACTATGTGGGACATTATCTTGATATCTCAAACCTGTTCTGTATTTTATATGATGACATATAAAATCTCCTACTTGAATAGTTGAGTATTGAGATGATTTATTTAAATCGGGTGTAAGTACGCCTGCATAAATACAATATTGTACTGCATCTCGGATTGCTTCTGCTGCTTCTTGTTCACCTAAATAGTCTAGCATCATAGCGCTACTTAATATTGAGGCAATTGGGTTAGCAATTCCCTTACCTTTTGCCTGTGGATAAGAACCGTGTATTGGTTCAAATAAAGCAGTCTGCTCACCAATAGAAGCAGAAGGGAGTAAACCTATAGATCCACCAATCACACTTGCTTCGTCAGATATAATATCGCCAAACATATTTTCGGTTAGTATAACGTCAAATTGTTTAGGGTTTAATATTAATTGCATTGCAGCATTATCTACAAACATAAAATCTACTTCTACATCTGGATATTCAATAGCAATAACTTTTACTACTTTTCTCCAAAGTCTAGAAGTTTCTAAGACATTTGCCTTATCTATTAATGTAAGTTTTTTATTTCTTTTTTGTGCTGATTTAAATGCTAAGTGTGTAATTCTTTCTATTTCTTCTTGATGGTAAGTACAAATATCAGTGGCTGATTTACCATCGTCAGAAGTATATTTTTCTCCAAAATAGATACCACTGATTAATTCTCTATAAATGATCAAGTCTGTATCTTTTATAATTTCTTCTTTTAATGGACTTAAGCTGCTTAATTTACTGTACGATTTTATTGGTCGAACATTAGAAAAAAGACCTAATTCTTTTCTCAATGCTAATAAACCTTGTTCTGGGCGTACTTTTGCATCTGGGTTGTTATCATATTTAGGATCACCAATAGCACCAAATAAGATTGCATCTGCACTTTTACAAATTGCTAAGGTTTCTGGAGGTAATGGTTTATCTGTTTGATCAATTGCTTGTGCTCCTATTAAGGCATAATGATAGTTTAATTGTACAACGTATGTTTGTGCAACTGTCTTTAATACTTTGATTGTTTCTTCTATTACTTCGGGACCTATCCCGTCACCTGGAAGAACTGCTATTTGGTATGTTTTTGTCATAATTTTAGTTTTTTAGTTTGTTCTCAAAGGCTTCAATTTTACTTTTTTGACTTAGTAAATAATCTATATCATCGTATCCATGTAATAAACATAGTTTTTTATATGGATCAATATCAAAGTGTTGTTTCTGGTTATTTACTTCAATATATTGTTGTTTGACATCTACAATAATTTTAGTTGCAGGGTTTTGTTCTATTTCTGTTAATAAGTAATTTAGATACTCAGTGCTAACAACAACAGGGAGTAGTCCATTATTTAAAGCATTTCCTTTAAATATATCGGCAAAATAACTACTTACCACAACTCTAAAACCGTAATCAGTTAATGCCCAAGCTGCATGTTCTCGACTACTACCACAACCAAAGTTATTACCTGCTACAAGAATTTTTCCACTGTATTTTAAATTATTTAAAGGGAAGTTTTGTTTAATTGCTCCATTGTTTTCATATCTCCAATCCCTAAATAAGTTTTCACCAAAACCAGCTCTATTTATACTTTTTAAAAAGCGAGCAGGAATGATTTGATCAGTATCTATATTTTCTATAGGCAATGGTACCGCTGTTGATTCTATTTTAATTAATGCTTGCATATTCATTTAGTTTTTGGTAGGTAATTTTTCCTTCTATTGCTACTATTGCTGCTGTAAGGGGACTCGCTAATAACGTACGAGCTCCTTGTCCTTGTCTACCTTCAAAATTTCTATTAGAGGTCGAAACGCAATAATCGCCAGCAGGTATCTTATCATCATTCATTGCCAAACAAGCTGAACATCCTGGTTGACGAATTTGAAAACCTGCCTCTTCAAATATCTTATCTAATCCTTCTTCTTTTATTTGTTGTACAACTTGCTGTGATCCCGGAACTATTAATGCGTTTATTTCTTTAGCTATTTGCTTTCCTTGGATATATGATGCCGCAACTCTAAAATCCTCAATTCTGGCATTGGTACAACTTCCTATAAAAATATGTCTGACAGGAATACTTTCTAGAGATTGCCCTCCATACAAATCCATGTACTGGAGTGCTTTTTTTTCAGATTCGCTACTACTTTTTGGAATAGCGTGATTGATTGAGATCCCCATGCTAGGATTTGTTCCATATGTAATCATAGGTTGTATATCCTCAGCATTAAAAACATATTCTTTGTCAAAAACAGCTTCTTTATCAGTCGGTAAAGTTTTCCAGTAGGCTACTTTTTTATTCCATTCATCTCCTTTGGGTGCAAACTTACGTCCATATAGATAATCAAATGTTGTTTGATCAGGTGCAATCATTCCACCACGAGCACCCATTTCAATACTCATATTGCAGACAGTCATTCGTCCTTCCATACTCATTTCTGTAAATACGTTACCAGCATATTCGCAAAAAAATCCAGTTCCTGCGTCTGTGCCTACTTTGGAAATAATGTATAGAATAATATCTTTTGGCTGTACAAAATCATTAAGCTTTCCATTAACTGTAACTCGCATCGATTTAGGTTTATTCATTAGCACACATTGACTAGCAAATACTTGTGCTACTTGACTTGTACCTATTCCAAAAGCAATAGTACCAAAAGCACCATGAGTAGAGGTATGACTATCTCCACAAACCATACTCATACCAGGTTGTGTAATTCCTAGTTCAGGAGCTATAATATGAACAATGCCTTGATAAGGGTGGCCTAAACCATAAAGTTCAACACCATTTTCGCTGCAATTATCTGTTAACTGTTGAACTTGTTGTTTTGATAATTCATCTTTTATAGGTAATTCCTGATTTAGTGTTGGAACATTATGATCTACAGTTGCTACAATCTGTTTTGGTCTAAAAAGCTTAATATTTCTTTTTCTTAGTTCATCAAATGCTTGTGGACTTGTTACTTCATGAATTAGGTGTTTGTCTATATATAAAATTTCCGGTCCATCTTCTATACGCTCTACAACGTGAGCGTCCCATACTTTATCAAATAAAGTTTTAGGTAGATTATTCATCTTTACTATTTGTTATGCGTGGTTAATTAATTGCTTTTTACTATAAGAATTCATTAATGTAAAAAGATCTTTTTCTGTTACTTCTTTCTTAGTATCTGCCAACATTAAAAAATGTTGATACAAAATATCTAATTCTGTTTTAGTAACGTCATAACCTATATTCTTAAATCGATAGGCTAATGCTGAACGTCCGCTTCTGGCAGTTAATACTATTGAAGATTCATTTATCCCAACTTCTCTAGGATCAATAATTTCATAAGTATCTCTTCTCTTGATTACACCATCTTGGTGTATACCAGAACTATGTGCAAAGGCATTAGCACCAACAATTGCTTTGTTGGGTTGTACAAACATTCCCATTGTCGTGGATGTAAGTGTACTTAATTCATTTAGCATAACTGAATTAATATCTGTATGAAATCCCAACTTTTCATGTTGTTTGATAATCATTACCACTTCTTCTAAAGCTGTATTACCAGCACGTTCTCCAATTCCATTAATGGTACATTCAATC
Source organism: Myroides injenensis M09-0166 (assembly GCF_000246945.1). Classification (GTDB taxonomy): domain Bacteria; phylum Bacteroidota; class Bacteroidia; order Flavobacteriales; family Flavobacteriaceae; genus Flavobacterium; species Flavobacterium injenense. The sequence goes on along the minus strand of NZ_BAEX01000014.1, from coordinate 27,379 downwards.
TGTCTAGCACCATTTATAATTCCAGCAATTGCATTTGCTGTTGCCATTCCTAAATCATTGTGACAGTGACAAGATATAATAGCTTGTTCTATATTCTTGACATTATCTTTTAGAAACTTAATCTTTTCTCCATAATCAGAAGGAAGACAATAACCGGTGGTGTCCGGAATATTTACTACGGTAGCGCCAGCTTGAATTACAGCTTCACATACTTTAGCTAAAAATAGATTATCTGTTCTACCAGCATCTTCAGCATAAAATTCTACGTCATCAGCAAATTGCTTTGCATAAGTGACAGCTTCAACTGCGCGTTCGAGAATATCATCTTGAGTCGAATTGAATTTATATTTAATATGCGATTCAGATGTTCCTATACCTGTGTGAATACGTGGTTTTTTTGCATATTGTAATGCTTTAGCTGCCGCTTCAATATCCTTTTTATTCGCTCTAGTTAATGCACATACTTTTGCATTTTTTACAATTTTGCTGATTTTTTGCACAGCTTCAAAATCACCAGGACTTGAAATAGGAAAACCAGCTTCGATAACATCCACACCAAGTTCATCGAGTTTGAGGGCAATATTTATTTTTTCTTGTTTATCTAGTTTACAACCAGGTACTTGCTCTCCATCTCTAAGGGTAGTGTCAAAAATCTCTATTTTTTCCGTTTTCATACTGTGTGTTTTAAAGTAACTTTGGACAAAAGTGGTTATTCGCTTTTTTGTTTTTTTATATTTGTTTTTTTTTACAATGTCAAACTAAAAACGAAATAAATTAATTTGTTGATTTTTAGTGTTTTAATAATATTTTTTATACAATGTCAAATTCAAGTAAAGAGTCACTTTTTGTACTGATTAAATCAATGACTAGGTCTGAAAAAAGACAATTTACGTTATACGTAAATCGTCTTCAGAATAACTATGATGCAAAGTTTATCTCTTTATTTAATCTCATTGATAAAATGGAAGTCTATGATGAACAGTTAATCTTGAAAAAAAATATAAGTAGTAAACAACAGTTATCTAATTTAAAGGCAAATTTATATCGCACTATATTAATTAGTTTGAGAATGAATCCAAGTAAAAAAAATACAAGGATACAAATTCGAGAACAGTTAGATTTTGCAACTATTTTATACCAAAAGGGATTGCACAAACAGAGTTTAAAAATATTAGATAAAGCAAAAACTAATGCTTTAGACTTACAAGAGAAGACATTAGCCTTAGAAATAATTGAATTAGAAAAAGTGATTGAATCTCAATATATAACACGTAGTATTAGTGGAAGAGCAGGAGAATTAATAGCACAATCTGAATTGTTAAGCGAACAGTATCTTTATGCTACTAAGCTATCTAATTTGTCTCTTGAGTTTTATAATGAGATGCTTACTTCAGGATATGCCAAAAGTAAAGAAGATAAGAAAAGGATCACGAGATTGTTTCAAGAAAAATTAACAACGATTAAGATTGATGATTTAAAGTTTAGAGAGAAACTTTGGTATTATAAAGCGCACGTTTGGTATTGTTTTTTGGTGCAAGATTATAGAGGCGCTTATAAGTATAGTACTTTATGGGTGCAACTTTTTTATGATCATCCAAAGATGATTATTAGTAATCCTATATGGTATTTGAAAGGAAACTCTTACTTATTTAAGTTGATTTTATTATTCAAATCAGTTGATCGTTTTTTAGTTTGGAATGAAAAACTTGAAAAAGTATTGAATAGCGGTATGTTTCCTCAGTCAAGTAATATTGATTCACAAGTATTTTTATTACAGTTTAATAATAAATTGAATCATGAATTTATTAAGCAAGATTATAATGGTAGTTTGTTGTTTATAAAGCAATTACAAAGAGGGGTAAAAGAATATCAAAATATGATAGATGAGCATCACTTTTTAGTACTTTATTTTAAAGTAGCCGCTTTGTATTTTGGTTATAAGAGCTATGAAAATACCATTGTTTATTGCAACCAGATTCTATATAAAACAAAATATTCTGTTCAAGAGGACCTTTTGTTTCATACACGAATATTATCACTAATGGCTCAGTTTGAATCAGGAAAAGATGAAAAATATGAAGAATATATCTTAGCGAATAAACTACTAATGTCAAAAATGAAGAATCAAACGCCTATTCATGAGTCATTTATGAAATTGTTTGAAGGCTTAGTTAAATGTTACCCACAAGAGCGCAATCAAGTTTTAATTGAATTTGCGGAGGAGGCAAGAAGTTTGTTTAAAAATAAATATTATAGACGAAGTATTCTTTATATAGATGTACTAAGTTGGGCAGAACGAAAGATTGTAAAATAAAAAAGCTCCATTGCAAATTTGCAATGGAGCTTTTAAATTATTTTTTGCTTCCTCCTGATAAAAAATAATAGATTACATATAGCCATCCTAGAACAAAGTGAATAATTGCCCATAGAATAGATTTATTTTTAGTCCATGATAAATATGCAGCTAAGATAGATCCTATACTTACTCCAAATAATCCTCCGCCATACAATTTGATAGAAGGACTAGAAGCTAATGCAAAACTAGTAGTGAGTAATGCAAAAGCAACAAAAAGTGTTTTTGTGTTCTTCATAATTATTTTATTGATTAAGTTTTGGTAATTAATTTGAAATAAAGTTAAATATAATTGTATTTAAATAATAGAAGAATAGCGTTTTTTTACTTTTTGTTAAAGTTGTAGACAAGAATAATCTTTTATTCTAAGGAAGAATAATAGGTAGAATAAAGAGTTTAATTGATTTTAGAATCGCTTGATGAAATAAAAAAGCGAAACATAATTGTTTCGCTTATATTTTTAATGCTTGTGTAGAAAAGCTTGTCGCTCTAGAAGCGTTTCTTCACTTTCGACATGATTGTCATCTGGTACACAACAGTCTACTGGGCATACCGCAGCACATTGTGGTTCTTCGTGAAAACCTTTACATTCTGTACATTTCGAAGGTACTATATAGTAAAACTCGTCAGAGATTGGTTCTTGAGCTGCTTCTGCATCAACTTCTGTCCCATCAGGAAGAACTATCTTACCAGATAGAGCAGTTCCATCTTTATATCTCCAATCATCAGCTCCTTCATATATCGCTGTATTAGGACATTCAGGCTCGCAAGCACCACAATTAATGCATTCGTCTGTTATAATGATTGCCATAGCTTATATTTTGTTTTATATGTATTAACTTTGTTGCAAATTTACACCCAAAAGTATTCACAAACAAATCAATATGAATTTAGATATTAAAAAAAATTCATTCGTAAAGTTAGGTGATTTTTTACGCCAATTTGCTGCTAATGAATTCGTAATAAACAATGATGTTTGTCATAATAATGAATTTTATAGTGAGTTTGAAAGATTAATTTTAGACTCTGTTCATTATAATGGTTGGTTTACTAAAGAACAAGTCGTTATTGCAATCAGATCGTGGTCAGATGCTTTGACAGAAGAAAATCTAAATAAGTGGATAGCTAATTATGATTTTTCTAGAGAGCCATTAAAAAAAGTAGCATTAATCTTAGCAGGAAATATTCCATTAGTAGGATTTCATGACTTTCTATCTGTATTAATATCGGGTAATATTGCTCTTGTAAAAACATCTTCTAATGATCAAAAGCTTTTGCCCTTCTTGGCGAAGTATTTAGTTGCTATTACTCCTGAATTTGAAAGTAGAATTGAATTTGTAAAAGGTAAATTAGAAGGCTTTGATGCTGTTATTGCTACAGGAAGTAACAATACTGCAAGATATTTTGATTACTATTTTAGTTCAGTTCCTAATATCATTAGAAAGAATAGAAATTCAGTTGCTGTATTAGAGGGTAATGAGAGCCATGAGAATTTAATAAATTTAGGAAAGGATATTTTTACTTACTACGGATTGGGCTGTAGAAATGTTTCAAAACTTTTTGTACCTAAAGGTTATAATTTTGATTCTTTTTATCAGGGAATGTTTGAGTATAAAGATGTGTTAGAATATGAAAAATATACTAATAACTATGATTATAATAAAGCAGTTTTCTTGATGAGTGATTTCAAGATATTAGATAATGGGTTTTTAACTGTCAAAGAGGATTTAGGGTATTCTTCACCGATTTCATCTGTTTTTTTTGAATATTATAATAATATTGATGAGGTTAAGAATAAGCTAAAAGAAGATAAAGATAAAATTCAGTGTATAGTATCTAATAATATTATAGAGGGGAGTATTGCTTTTGGTCAAACACAAGACCCTCAATTATGGGATTATGCTGATGATATCGATACTTTAGCTTTTTTGCTTAACTTGTAATATATTATGCAAACGATACATAACTTTTGTGCTGGTCCATGTTTATTACCTTCAGAGGTTTATCAAGAGGCTGCTAAGGCTGTATTGAACTTTGATAATAGTGGATTATCTATTTTATCTATTTCTCATAGAAGTAAGGAATTTTTAAGTGTTTTAGAACAAGCAAAACAATTAGCTTTAGAACTTTTAAATTTAGAAGGTAAGGGGTATACTGTATTATTTTTGCAAGGAGGAGCGAGTATGGAGTTTTTACGTATCCCTTATAATTTATTAGATAAAAGAGCGGGATATATTAATACTGGTACTTGGTCAAGTAAAGCAATTGAGCAAGCAAAATTGTTTGGAGAGGTTAAATTAGTAGCATCTTCCGAGGATAAAAGATTTACTTATATTCCTAAGGATATAATCGTAGATGAAGAGCTGGATTATCTTCATTTCACATCTAATAATACAATTTATGGTACTCAGTTTAGAAGTGTTCCAAGAGCTGATTGTCCTATTGTATGTGATATGAGTTCAGATATTTATTCCCGCACATTTGATTATGATAAGATAGATTTGATTTATGCTGGTGCCCAAAAAAATATAGGACCTGCTGGATTAAGTGTTATTATTGTTAAGGATGAGATATTAGGAAAAGTAAAACGTTCTATTCCAAATATGCTTAATTATCAAGAGCATATCGATAAAGAAAGTTTATATCATACTGCTAATGTTTTTGGGATTTATACCTGTTTACTAAATTTTAAATGGTTAAAGAATTTAGGAGGTGTTTCAGAAATTGAAAAGCTGAATAATGAAAAAGCTGCAACCTTATATAATGCTATAGATAATTTAGAATATGTAAAAGGATTTGCAAATCTAGATTCTCGATCTAAAATGAATGTCACTTTTTCATTTGAGAATGACAAAATAGCTTCAATATTTGATGAATTATGCCGAGAGGAAAATATTGTAAATATAAAAGGACATCGTTCAGTGGGAGGTTATAGAGCATCTCTATATAATGCTCTTTCTCTGGAAAGTGTCCAAGTTCTTGTTTCTGTTATGGAAGCACTAAAAAGTAAAGTTTAATTAAATTGTTTTTTATGAAAGTATTAGCAAACGACGGTATTCCTACAGAGGTAAAAGTAGCTTTAGAAGAAAAAGGTTTTGAAGTGAAGGAGGTTAGAGTTGCTGGTGAGCAGCTTGTTAACTATACTAAGAAAAACGAGATAGATGTTTTATTAGTTCAGAATGGGACTTTGTTTAATAAACCTATGATTGAAAAATTAGATCATTTAAAAGCTGTCGTTTTTGCAGGTACTTTAATTAATATAGAATATATAGATACATTTAATCAAGCAGGTATAAAAGTTATTTGGGCTGAAGAGTCTTTGGCAAATGCGACTGCGGAGATGGTATTTGCTCATTTATTATCTGGATGTAGATTATTACAAGAGTCCAATAGAAATATGCCTTTAGAAGGAGATTCCTCATTTAAAATGTTGCAAGAGTCTTATAGTCATGGAATAGAGCTAGCAGGTAAAACGTTAGGTATATTAGGTATGAATAAAGCCGGTGAGTTAGTAGCGCAAAAAGCTTTAGCTTTGGGAATGCATGTTATTTATCACGATGACGAAGTAGAGGAACTCAATGCAGATTACGTACTTCCAAATGGTATTCATTTCAGAGTTAATTTAAAGTCTTCTGAAAAAGAAAAAGTTATTCATGATGCTCAATTTTTAACGATTCATACAGGTCATTTTGTGCCTTATTTAGTGGATAAAAAAGCATTTGAACATGCACACCATTTATTGGGTATTATAAATTGTGCCTATCCAGAGGCTATTAATGAAGTAGATTTAGTAGATAAAGTTAATGAGAAAGCTTTATTGTTTGCCGGTCTTGATCGCTTTGAGGAAGAACCGAAACCAGCAATTCAAGTTTTAATGCAGCCTGAGTTTTCACTTTCACCAAATATAAATACATCTACAGATCAGAGCAAAGTGTTAATTTGGGATGAAATTTTTGAAAAAATGCAAGTTTTGAGAAATTAAATAGTAGTTTTAGCTTTATAAAAAAATATGTTATGATAGAGCAAATTACAAAATTAATTGAACAAGTTAGTTCTTCAGAGATTAAAGACAATGGTATATCATCAGATATAGCAAGTAAAGTAACTGAAGAAACAGGGCAAAGTATTATTAGTGGATTTAAGAATAGTTTGTCTGCTGGTGATTTAGGAAGTTTGACTGGTTTACTTGGAGGATCTACTTCTAGTTTAATGTCTAACCCTATTGTTAAGAGTATTATAGGAAGTTTGATAACTAATCTTACATCTAAGCTAGGATTATCAGAAGGAATTGCAGGAAATTTTGCAAATTCTGTCATTCCAAAAATAATTGGTGCAATAGCTACTAAGTCTCAGAATGGTGATAAGGGATTTGAAGTTTCAGATTTACTTAGTGCTTTAGGCGGAGGAGAATCCAAAGATTTATTAGGTTCTCTAACTGGCGGAAAAGCTAATTTAGGAGGTGCAATTGATGCATTGAAAGGACTTTTTTAACAAAATATAAAACACATATAATGAAACGGTTACCTTTAATTAGGTAACCGTTTTTTGTTTTATTTATAATAAGTATAAATAAAATTAACAGAAAGTTATTATGTATAAAAAAAATATTCTACATTTGCGACTATGTAAAATAAATCTAAATAAAAACAATCATGAAAAAATACATTAAATCACTTTTTGTCTTGAGCTTAGTAGCTAGTTTTGCGTCATGTAGTAGCGATGATAATAGCACTCCTGATACGAATGGTGGAGAAAATGGTGGAGAAAAAGTGGAAAGATTTGTAATAGCAGCTGCATCTACAGAGCATGTTGGAGTAGCAGATTACTTATTAACTGTAGATAATATTGATAGTGGCACTGTAAGTATAAAAAATAATGGTGTGGAACAAGATGGAGCCTATCGTTATTATTTAACTACAAAAAATAAGTTTTACAGTTTGTTATATGGTCAAGGCAATCCAGGAGCTGTTACTGTATATACTTTAAATGAGAAAGGTGAGCTTGTTAAAGGTAATAACTTTGTTACTGAAACTGTTCAAGTTTATGGTGCAATGAATAATGATTTTATCATGTGGAAAGTTCCAAGATCTGGAGTAGAAACAGCACCTTGGTATATTGTAGATACTGATAAAGATTATATTACAAGTGAAGGGATAATTAATACTGTTGAATTAGCTAATAATGGAGAACGTGCTCATTTTAGTGGTTTAACTCAAATGGGAAATAAACTTGCAGCTCCTTATTTTTCTATGAGAGGGATTTCTGGAGATGTTTGGGGCACATCTTTTCCTAATACTGCTTGGGTTGCAATATATGATTATCCTAGTATGAAATTAGAAAAAGTTATTACTAGCGATAAAAGTTCTTATATAGGTGCTTATTTTAAAAATGGATTAGTGCAAGATGAGAAAGGTGATGGATATGCTTATTCTAGTGCAAATGTAAAAGGAGATAAGGATCAATTATTATCTAAAAATCCATCAGGAATTTTAAAAATAGATGGTAAGACTTTAGAATTTGATAATAATTATTTCTGGGATATTGAAAAAGCTACAAATGGTTATATCGTAAATAACTTTGTATATGCTGGAAGAGGAAATTTTATTGCACGTTTAGAGAATAGATCAAGTCAAGAAATTAAATACGCTTCTTTAAATGTTTATACTCAAAATTATAAATGGATTGAGGGGTTACCAGCTGGTCTTAAAGATTTAGGATTTGATGATAAAGGAAGTTACTCTGAAATGGATGGAAAAACCGTTTATATTGCAATTACAACAGGCGAAGGAAGTTTCGTTTATAAAATAGATGCTGATAAAGCAACAGCAACAAGAGGAGTAAAAGTAGAAGGAGGTAATGTTACATCAATTACTAAATTATCTTCTAAGTAGTTAGTATATATTAGAAAATTTAAAAGACAATCTTGTAAATTATTATAGGATTGTCTTTTTACTATAAAGCCTATAATAGATGAGAAAAATTTTACTATTGTTTTTTATTTTTTCTTTAGGAACTATTCAAAATTCTATAGCCCAGGAGTATGCACAAATTATTGGGACTATTAAAGATGCTGAAGGTGAACCATTACTAGGAGCTACGGTTGTGGTTAAGGAAAATAATAAATTTAGTCAAGCAGATTCTAAAGGGAATTTTGCTATAACTAAATTAAGTAAGGGGAAAAGTTATACGTTAGAAGTAAACTATGTAGGTTATGAAGTTTATTCAAGAAAGATAATCATAGATAGTGCTACTATGGATTTGAATATTGTATTAAAGCCAGATAATTACAATTTGGCAGAAATAAGTATTCAAGCTAAAACTAAGGTACAACAAGTAAAAGAAAAAGCCTATAATGTTGCTGTAGTAGATGCAGTAAAGTTACACTCTAGATCTATGGATTTAGGTCATGCTCTTGGAAAAACAAGTGGTATCCGAGTACGTGAAGATGGAGGTGTGGGGTCTAATATGAATATATCTCTGAATGGTTATTCTGGTAATCAAATAAAGTTTTTTATTGATGGTATCCCAATGGATAATTTTGGTTCTGCATTTCAATTAAATAATATACCTGTAAATCTTGCGAATAGAATTGAAATATATAAAGGAGTAGTACCAGTAGGTTTAGGATCAGATGCATTAGGTGGGGCAATTAATATTATTACTAATACTTATGATAAGACAACATTAGATATGTCTTATTCTTATGGCTCTTTTAATACGCATAGAACGAATGTGAACTTTGTATATGTAGATAAAAAGACTGGTTTCTTTACTCAATTAAATGCTTACCAAAATTATTCAGATAATGATTATAAGGTCAGCGCAGATGTAAATAATATATCTACAGGTCAGATAATTGGTAGAAATATAAAGGTAAAGCGTTTTCATGATAAATACCATAATGAAAATTTTGTAGGACAAATTGGTTTAGTAAAGAAATCTTTTGCAGATAAAATAGCCGTAGGAATTAATTTAGGGCAATCATATAAAGAAATTCAAACAGGAGCTCGAACAGTAGAGATTTTTGGAAATTTACATACTAGAGGCGATATCATAATGCCTACGTTTGTATATGAAAAAAAGAATTTATTTGTAGAGGGACTTGATGTACGCATTAATGCGAATTATAATTTAGGAAGTGACCAAGTAATAGATACAGTTTACCGACGCTATAATTGGCTTGGTGATTATATTGATTTTGAGGATAAGTATCATGTAAAAGGAGGTGAGCGTAACCGTACGATGTATAAATACAAAAATAACAATGGAATGGTAACTTCTATTGTTAATTATAAACTTGGTGATAAGCACAATTTTTCCTTTAGTAATACTATAAACTTTTTTAAGCGAAAAGGGAGTGATAAATTAAATCCTAATGATCTTGTAATTGAGAAACCAGCGGAAGTGTTGAAAAACATAAATGGTTTAAGTTATCAGTTTACTCCTAATGCAACTTGGAGTATTACAGGTTTTGGGAAATATTATTATCAACGTATAAATTATACAGAATCATATAATCCTAGTGGAAATTGGGGGGATTATGCTTATAAAGGATATAATGCGGATCATAATTATTTTGGTTTTGGTGCTACTGGGTCAGTCTTTGTTTTAGATAACTTACAAATTAAAGCTTCTTATGAGAAAAGTATAAGGTTGCCAAACTCAAATGAGATGTTCGGTGATAAAGTAAGTATAGCTGGTAATAACAAGTTGAAACCAGAATTAAGTTATAATTATAATTTAGGGGTTAGTTTTAATCCCAAATTTGGTAAACATCATTTGTTAAATATAGATATTAATGGTTTTTATAGAGATTCGAGAGATTTTATTAGACCTGATTTAAATACACATCAGACGCATACTACTTTTGTAAATGAGTCTTCAGTTAAGAACACAGGAGTAGAAGGAGAAATAAGATATTATTTTAAAAATAATTTTAACATCGGAGTAAGTGGTACCTATCAAAATTTAGTAAATGCCTCAAAGGAAATTAAAGGTGGTAATAATATTCTTTATAAAGATAGGTTGCCTAATATTCCTTATATGTATGGGAATGCTGATGTTAATTATACATTTGATAAAATATTTAAAGATGATAATTTAACATTAGGTTATGTTTTATTTTATGTGAAGGAATTTTATTTATTTTGGCCTTCGTTAGGATCTAAAGGTGGTAAGTTTACTGTTCCCGATCAGATAACACACGATTTTTTAGTTACTTATACTTTTGGTAAAGAGCAAAAGTTTCAGTTTACTTTTGAAGCACACAATGTATTTGATAAAGCAGTTTACGATAATTTTAGTTTGCAAAAACCAGGCAGAAGTTTTATGGGGAAATTCCGTTATTATTTCTAAAAAGATATTATCTATAGTTTAGGTTAGTTAAAGCAGTAGTCTTCTTGTAAAAAGAGGCTACTGCTTTTTTATTATTTATTAATATTGGTGGAGATTTAATTAGCGATTGGTAAAGCAAGATTATTTTAATACAGTATATTTGTTATCAGCTCTTGACGTTGTGTATTGCTAATAAAATTTTAAATCTTATTAGTTAACTACTATTGCTTAACAAGCATATTTTGAGATGCGATGTTATATAGATATTCGTCTGAGAGCGACTAAAAAGAAATAATACATGGAAATTTATACAAAGAGAAAAGAAGTATTTGAAAAAAAATATAATAAGATTAGAAGTAAATATAGGATAGTAGGAGCAATCCGATTAATAGTTTTCTTCGCAATAGTTTACTTTTTTTATTTAGCAGTTTCTAGAGCAGATAGTACTTTTTTATATATAACAGGTGCGGGTATAGTTGCTTTTATAATCTTACTTAAAATTCATGCCGAGTATTCATGGAGGATGAGATATGTGCAAGCTCTATTGGATATTAATAAAGATGAAGTCGCGTTTTTAGAGAAAGATGAACGACCTTTCGATGATGGTAGTGAATTTATTACTACAGATCATCCTTATGCGTTTGATTTAGATATTTTTGGTAAGAAATCTTTGTTTCAATATTTGAATCGCACGTCTTCTTATATAGGGAAAGATAAGTTAGCTACTTTGTTGAAATATAAATTAGACAAAGAAAATATTCTTGAAAATCAAGATACGATTAAAGAACTATCTCAAAAAGTAGAGTGGAGACAAGAAATAAATGCTTACAGCAGAATTTCAAATCTAGATAAATTAGCTTATGAACGTTTAAAATCGTGGAGTAATTCATCTGTAGAGTTATTGAGTAAAAGTAGAATTGTTTTAGCATATGTGTTTCCTATTCTCTTAGGTTTATCAATTATAGCTTATTTTATTAGTAGTGATAGTACTTTATTTGGCTATTTAATCTCTTTTTTATTTTCAATTAATTTAGTAATTGCCTCTAGTAATGTAAAGGCTATTCAAAAAGAATTAGGAGGAGCAGATAAAGTTCATGAAACGATTAATAGTTATAGTTCTATCATTAAAAGAATTGAGAAAGAGCATTTCACAACTAATAAAATGACAGGTTTCTTAAAAGAATTAAAGAAAGATTCTTTTCATGCGAGTAAAGAGTTAAAAGTTCTTTCAAGATTATTTGAGCAATTAGAAACAGTAGCCAATTTATTTGTAATGGTTGTCTTTAATGGTTTTGTACAATATCATGTTCATGTATTAAATAGATTTTTATTGTGGAAAAAAGAGAAAGGACATTTGGTTCAAACTGCTATAGAAATTGTAGGTGAAGTGGAAGCACTAAATTCATTAGCAAACTTTTCTTATAATAATCGTACATATACTTTTCCTACAGTAAGTGAAGAAGGAGGGGAAATGTATTTTAACGAGCTAGGGCACCCTCTCATTAATGAACAAAAAAGGGTGTGCAATGATATTAGTTTTAATAATCAACGATTTGTAATTCTTACTGGCTCTAATATGTCGGGTAAAAGTACTTTTTTAAGAACCGTTGGTGTGAATTTAGTATTGGCTAATATAGGTGCTCCTATTTGTGCAAATCAAGCTGCTTTTTTTCCATTACCTCTTTTCGTCTCTATGCGATTAACCGACTCGTTAGAAGATAGTGAGTCTTATTTCTATGCTGAGGTTAAACAATTAAAAATGATAATTGAAAAAGTTCAGGTTGAGCCTTGTTTTGTTTTGCTAGATGAAATTTTAAGAGGTACTAATTCAGACGATAAACAAAGTGGAACAATAGGAGTGATACATAAATTGATAAGAGAACAAACCTATGGAGTTATAGCAACCCATGATTTAGAAGTATGTAATACTACCCATGTCTATCCAGAAGTTCTAATTAATAAATGTTTTGAAGTTGAAATCAAAGAAGATGATTTGAATTTTGATTATAAAATCAGAGATGGAGTTTGTCAAAATAAGAATGCAACTTTTATAATGAAAAAGATGCAGATAATTGATTAGCCTTTTTTTAAAAATCTTAGCTAAAAAATAAGAAATGTTACTTGTTCTCTTTCTCATTAAAGTGAATAAGGGAGTATCTAAATTAAATATATTGGAGATTTAGCATTCTTATGTATTTCTTCAATGTCGATTAAAGCTCTTTTAACAAACATTTTTTGAGTTGAAGAAGACATCATGGACTATTAAAACGATAATGTAAAATTTGCTTATACGTTATGGCAGTAGTAATATAGAAGTAAGTTTATTACAGTTTATTGCAATTTTTTTAATTAATAGTACTAATGGTTGTTTTATATTGAGTTACGTTGGTTAAAGTGATGAATTTAATATTTGCCTACAAAAGACTATTTAATAAAAAGATAAAGAATAAGTCAGTCGTGATCAATAACCTCTCTTAGTATGGGCATATGTATAATTATATACTTACGTGGATTATAATGTTTTTTGCAGATACAACTCATTTACTTCATATTTAAATTCTATATAAATGTTGCTTTCTATAATCCTATTAGTGAGAGCTTTATAGAAAATCATTGTACTTATTTACTTATAAGGTAAATAATGGCTTAAAATGACCTTTTTTAGGTATTTATGTAATTATGATTATTGTGTAAAACACTGTGTTTACAGGGGGTAAGATATGGTTCAGGTAATGAGATAGCTGATTTGTTGCAGTACTGTTCGGGTAGAGCCCCATTTTTACAGTGTTTACCAAAAGAGTACCCGAATAAAACTGCTACCGTACCCAAACAACATTGGGATGAGCACTGTTTAAAATTTAAAAAAACTGGAAAAATAGTTGAAATAAGATTGACTTTTTTACAGTCAATTAGGGAGAGAAATCAAAATTTGATTTGTGTAATTTTGTTTTAGTTTATCAGTAAGAGCACTGATTTACAGTACAAAATTACAATTTATTTTGTTATTTATTCTATTATCTCGCTCATTAGTGTTGTATTAAATAATTTTTGAGTTAATAATTTTTGTGATATTAAAAAATAAAAGGCTAATCACATATTGCATTTAGTAACAATCTTACTGATTAATTAAATTGAACAATTTTTAGATATACTCAAATGATAATAGATTAGTCAAGAAGTCAAATTTTATATTAATGCATTGATCATACCGAAAACAAAGTATTTATACCAATTAGAAAGATAGAGTATGCAATTAATTAGAAACTACAGTCAGAATAAGAAATAAATTTTTTGTACATAAACAGTTGACTTATCAATATAATTTTACAAGTCAAAATAGGATAGTTCTCTGTTAAGTAGAGGAGGCGTTATTTGTTTTCTACATAATTTAAACATGTTTTGTAATGATAGAGATAAGCAATATCGAAAACCATAAAGAGGTAATTTTATTAGCTGTAAAAATAAGAAATGGAGGTTTGAATACAAACCTCCATTTCTATAATATATAAACACAAATTCCAAACTTATTAGATTCTGGCAATTAATTCATTGATTAATCCTCTGGCAATTGGCTCAGCAGCTTCTACTGCTTTTAATACTTCTTCGTGATGAGCTTCTACAATTCCGTCTTCATTACCCATATCTGAGATTACTGAAATACCAAATACATTCATATCCATATGACGAGCTACAATAACTTCTGGCACAGTTGACATTCCAACACAATCCGCTCCAACAGCTCTTACCATTTTATATTCAGCTAATGTTTCGAATGTAGGACCTTGTAATCCGTAATAAACTCCTTCTTTTATATCGTAGTTTTTATCTTTTGCAACTTCTTTTGCAACTTTGATTAAACTACCTGTATATGCATCATTCATATTAACAAATCTAGGACCAAAACGTTCATCATTATGTCCGCGTAGTGGATGGTCTGGGAAAGCATTAATATGATCTGTGATAATCATAATATCTCCAACTTTAAATGAAGGATTTACACCTCCTGAAGCATTAGAAACAATTAATGTTTTTACTCCCATATATTTCATTACTCTAATAGGAAAAACAGTCTTAGCTATTTCATACCCTTCGTAATAATGAAAACGACCTTGCATCGCAACTACTTTTTTACCACCAATAGTACCAAAAATTAAAGCTCCTTTATGTCCTTGGACAGTGGATACTGGAAAATTTGGAATTTCTGAATACGGAATTTCGTAATCAATTTTAATATCAGCGGTTAAATTTCCTAACCCAGAACCTAATACAATACCTATTTCAGGGTTGAAATGATTTGTTTTCTCATTAAGATACTTAACTGTTTCTTGTACTTGCTCCCACATAGTTTAAAAGTTTTAAATCAAACTCTTCTTTATCGTTAATAAAAGAAGTTTGAATTGGTAAATAATACAATTGATCAGAAGGTATTAAGTCTTTTAATCTGACATAATCCTTTTCTGTTGTTATAATTTTATTGCCTTTTGCTTTAGACAAGATAAGCTTTATATCTGTAGAAGTAAAGTTATGATGGTCAGGATAGGTTAAGCACTGCGTTTTTTCATTCTTTAAATGATTAAAAAAACTTTCTGGCTTAGCTATTCCAGCTACCAAGATGAATGTTTCTTCTTCTAACTTATCTACATCTATTGAAGCTGTCTTTGAATATGCAATGTTACTGAAATCAATATACGTAAAAAAAGACAATTGTCCTGTTTTTAAATTTAATTTTTTAGTAATATCTCTCTGATTTTCTTTACTTAAGCCTTTTGGACATTTAGTTACGATAACGATATCTGCTCGTTTAGCACCTTTTCTTGTTTCCCTTAAATTTCCAGTAGGTAACATATAGTCATTATAATAAGGTTCGTTATAAGTTGTTAGTAAAATATATAATCCAGCTTTCACTGGGAGATGCTGAAAAGCATCGTCTAATACTACAGCTTGTGTTAGTGGTTTTTCTTTTAGAATTTGTTGGATTCCATTTACTCGCTTTGAATCAACAGCTACTGAAATATTTGAAAATTTAGTGTGATATTGGAAGGGTTCGTCTCCTATATCTTCCATTTTTGTAGTGTTATCTGCCATTTTAAAGCCTTCACTTTTTCTTTTATAGCCTCTACTTAAGGTAGCAATATTGTATTGAGTACTTATTAATCTAATAATGTATTCTACCATTGGTGTTTTCCCTGTTCCACCCACACTAAGATTTCCAACTACTATTGTTGGTATTGAAAAGGAAGTTCTTTTAAAAAGGTTTATTTTATAAAACCAATTCCTTATATCTGTAATTATCCCATATAATATTGAAAATGGGAAAAGTATTATTCGTAGTATTTGCATAGTACGAAATTACCATTTTTTTATCTTTGAGAAAATATATAAGTTTGATAAAACATTTTAAAATAATAAAATGAAGATTAAAGAAATTATTCCAGTGTTAGAAGAACTAGCTCCATTAGCTTATGCTGAAGATTTTGATAATGTAGGTCTTTTAGTTGGTAGCTATGATTTAGAAGTAACTGGAATATTAGTATGTCACGATGCTCTAGAGGAAGTAGTAGAAGAAGCAATAGATAAAAAATGTAATTTTATAATTTGTTTTCATCCAATATTATTTAACGGATTGAAGAGTATTACTGGGAAAAACTATGTAGAACGCTCTATAGTTAAGGCAATTAAAAACGATATTGCTATATATGCTATTCACACAGCATTGGACAATCATCAAGAAGGTGTAAACAAAATTTTTTGTAATACGTTAGGTATTAAAAACTGTAAGATATTAATCCCAAAGCAGAATTATGTTTATAAACTGGTGACTTTCGTACCTATTAATGATTTAGTGAAAGTAAGAAAAAGTCTATTTGAAGCGGGAGCTGGTGCAATTGGTAATTACGATCATTGTAGTTTTATTTCTAATGGTAAAGGGAGTTTTAGAGGAAATCAAAATAGTAATCCAGTGATAGGTGAGCCATTTAAAGAAGAAGTTGTAGAGGAGGTTAAACTTGAAGTTACATTTGAAAAACATTTACAACAAAAAGTATTAGCTAATTTATTCAATAGTCATCCATATGAAGAGGTAGCTTATGAAATTTATTTATTAGAGAATAAACTTCAAAATGTGGGCATGGGAATGATAGGAGAATTAGAAGAAGAGATGGATGAGCAGGCTTTTCTAAAAATGGTAAAAGAGAAAACACAGACAGGTGGAATTAGACATAGTAAATTTTTAAACAAGAAAATAAAAAGAGTTGCCGTATTAGGTGGATCTGGTGCATTTGCCATTAAAAATGCTATTGGACAAAAGGCAGATGCTTACATTACAGCAGATTTAAAATATCACGACTATTACTTGGCTGAAAATCAAATTGTTTTAGCAGATATCGGTCATTTTGAGAGTGAGAGATATATAAAAAATTATATAGTTGACTATCTTTCAAAAAAATTGACTACTTTTGCAGTTATTTTATCAACAGTAAATACGAATCCAGTTAACTACTTATAAGATGACAAAGAAAAAAGAATTAACCGTTGAGGAGAAATTAAGAGCAGTATATGATTTGCAATTAATAGACTCTAGAATTGACGAAATTAGAAGTATGAGAGGAGAATTACCTCTAGAAGTTGAAGATTTACAAGATGAGGTAGCTGGACTGAACAAACGCTTAGAAAAGTTACATGTAGATTTAAACAACATTGAAGCTGGGATCAAAGATAAAAAGATAGCTATCGAGGAGTTTAAAGAAGCTATTAAGAAATATACTGAACAGCAAGAACAAGTTAAAAATAATAGAGAATACAATTCTTTAGAAAAAGAAATTGAATTTCAAAATTTAGAAATTGAACTTGCAGAGAAGCATATTAAAGAATTAAAAGCTAGTATCGAACACAAAAAAGTAAGTATTAGTGAAACAGAAGCTAAATTAGCTTCACGCAAGGAGCATCTAGCTCACAAAGAAGCTGAATTAAATAGCATAATGTCTGAAACAGAACGTGAAGAAAAATTATTGCTAGAGAAATCAGAAGAGTTTAAAGCTGAAATCGAAGATCGTTTATTGACAGCTTATACAAGAATTAGAAATGGTGTAAGAAATGGATTAGCAGTTGTTTCAATCGAAAGAGGAGCTTCAGCAGGATCATATTTTACAATTCCACCTCAAACGCAAGTAGAAATTGCAGCTCGTAAAAAAATTATTACAGATGAGCACAGTGGAAGGATTCTTGTAGACAGCGCTTTAGCAGCTGAAGAAAGAGAAAAAATCGACGCGTTAATCGCAAAAATATAAATGATTAAAAAAGCCTCTTCTTAAGAGGCTTTTTTTTAATATGAAAAAAATTATAGGTTGTCTTCTTAATATCTTTTCCAAGTTTAATAAAAGGAAAAGCGTGTTTATTGCTTTTGATTTGTTTTGTAAACCAAGAGCAGGGAAGTTACATGGAGATTTACCACAAATATTAAAAGAATCTGATATTAACCGCTTTGATTATAAAGATAGTTTTATACAGTATTATTTGTGGAATAAAGATCTAGAAAATAAACCTTTAATTTTGTTGATACACGGTTGGGAAAGTAATGCAGCGAGATGGGAACCCTTAATTAGATATCTGGGTAAGAATTATCGTATTATCGGGTTTGATGCTAGAGGATTAGGAGCAAGTCCTGGAAGACGATTTAATGTTCCTGAATTCTCTGAGTTAATCGGTACTGTAATTTCAAAGTTTCAGCCTACTATTATTGTGTCTCATTCATTAGGATCTTTTGCTTTACTTGCCCAGTTAGCAAAAGAGCAATACAAGTTTATTTCAAAAGTTGTCTTAACTGGTTGTTTGGATAAATTTGGCGATGTACTTTTGAATTATAGTAAAATGATGGGCTATAATAAAAAGTTAGAAGATGGTATATTGAGGTATGCTGAAAGCTTGATTAATATGCCAATCGATAGTTATGCAAGTCATTTATTTATTAAATCTGCTAAGGCAGAATTTTTATTAATTCATGATAAGCGAGATGAAATTGTCTTGTTAGAAGAATGTGAAATTTTTCACAAGGTATTTAAAGAATCTAATCATACAATTGTCTATACAGATTTATATGGGCATTCTTTACAGGGAGTTGAAGTATATCAAACTATTGGTAATTTTATATCATAGTTGTTGTATTTCATTTCTTATCCTTAATTATAAATAGCTATTTTTGCGCTATGGAAGATAATAAATTAACTAGGTTAAATAAGTACTTATCCGAAATAGGATATTGTTCACGAAGAGAGGCAGATCGTTTAATTGAAGAAGGACGCATTGTGGTTAATGGTGTTGTTCCTGAGATGGGATTAAAGGTCAGCGAAGCAGATGAAATTATAGTAGATGGCAAATTGGTTAAAAATACCAATGAGAAACCTATTTATCTAGCTTTTTATAAACCTGTAGGTATTGAGTGTACGACTAATCAAGATGTGCGAAATAATATAGTTGATTATATAAACTATCCTAAAAGAATATTTCCAGTAGGAAGACTAGACAAGGATAGTGAAGGATTAATTCTTATGACCAATGATGGTGATATTGTTAATAAAATTCTTCGTCAAAAAAATAATCACGAAAAGGAATATATTGTTACTGTTAATAAACCTGTTACAGAACGCTTCTTACAAAGAATGGGAGCTGGTGTACCTATATTAGATACGATTACTAAAGAATGTCGTGTAGAACCTATAAGTAGAAATGTCTTTCGTATTTTTTTAACGCAGGGCTTAAATAGACAAATCAGAAGGATGTGTGAATATTTTGACTATGATGTTGTCGCTCTTAAGCGAGTTAGAATTATTAATATCTCTTTAGATATTCCATTAGGGAAATATAGAGAATTAACTTCTGCAGAATTACAAGAATTAAATAGATTGATAGAGCCTTCAATTATGACTCAGGAAGGGAGTTTGGATGAGAATCAAGTCAGTCAACAATCTATTAGAAAAAAACAAAGTTTAGCGAAGCAGACGGATAGTCAAGGTGTAAGGAAAAGTAAAAAGAATTTCGATAGGGAGAAAAACAATAGTAAACCTCGTGAAATTAAGCTCAAAAATGAGCGTTTAAATAGAAGAAGGGAGAATTAGAAGTAATTCTCCCTTTTTTTATTTAAAAAATTGAGTTTTAATTGTAGCTGTTTAGTTTTTCATTATAACATAATATAAGTGTTATTTTTTTGTGTTTTTATTATGACTTTTTTAGTCATTATTATGTTTTTATTTTAATTTATTCTTGATAAATATTTGATTTGTATATATACTCATTATATTTGCCTTTAATTTATAACAAGTCTAAATTAATTTATTAATAACACTACTACTACAATTTTGACCAAATGAAAAAAGTTCTTCTTTTATTTATTGCGTTTATATGTTGTTTAACAATGGGTTATGCACAAAATGGACCAATAGTGATTTCAGGTACTGTCAAAGATAGCAAAGGTAAACCTATAGATTTTGCTACAGTATCTTTACAAAATACACGATTTAATGAATTAACTGACGATTCGGGGGCATTTAAGTTTAAAATGGGAAAACCTGGAAAATATAAGTTAATTATACAACACGTTAGTTATGAAACCTCTGAGTTTTCGTTTGAAGTTAAAGAGGGTGAACATTTTAAAAAAGATTTTGTTTTAACTGAAAATTCTGAGTTTCTAGATAATGTTGTACTTAACGTTAAGAAGCCAATTGAAAAAGTTAGAGAATCTGCTTATAATGTTGTCGCTATTGATGCAAAGCCTCTTTATAATTCTTCTCTAGATGTTTCAGGGGCATTAGACAGGGTTTCGGGAGTAAAAGTTAGAAAAGATGGAGCAGAAGGATCTGATTATACTTTTTCTATGAATGGATTCAGTGGACGTCATATTCGTTTTTTTATTGATGGCGTACCAATGGAAGGTTTTGGTAATGAATTCAAGATAAATAATCTGCCAATTACTATGGTTGATAGAATTGAAGTTTATAAAGGAGTTGTTCCTGTGGAATTTGGTTCTGATGCATTAGGAGGGGTTGTAAATATTATAACTAATAAATCGAAAGAAACTAAAATCGATGCTTCTTTTACAACCGGGTCTTTTAATACTTATAAAAGTCATTTAAATGTAAGTAAGGTATTTGATAATGGCTTAACATTTCAAGTTAATGCTTTTCAAAATTACTCAGATAATAATTATAAAGTATTAGTACCAATAGTTGATCTTCAATCAGGAATATATTCCAAGGAAAAACATTGGGAAAAACGTTTCAATGATCGCTTTCAGACAGCTACAGTTGTCGCTAAAGTAGGAGTTGTAGATAAATCTTACGCAGATCGATTATTAGTAGGTTTTACCTATGGCGAGGGGAAAAAAGGAGTGCAAACGGGGACTATAATGAATAAAGTTTTTGGACAAAAAAAACGTCGTTCAGTTACAATTATGCCTTCGTTAGAATATAGTAAAAAGAATCTATTTTTTGAGGGATTAGATGTAAGTCTTACCTCTAACTATAATGGAGGTTATAACCAAAATATTGACACTTCTGCTTATAAATATAATTGGGCGGGAGAAAGAGTTAAGACTCAGAAAAAAGGTGAATCAGGTGGTGGACCTTCAATGGTTAAATTCTTTGATCACAATGGAACTACATCTTTTAGTGCTTCATATAAAATAAATGATAAACATTCATTTAGTGCAAATACTGTACTTTATTACTTTAATAGAAAAACGGAAGATCCATTAGCTGTTAAAGAAACAGAAGCAGAAAAAAATAGTGAGTTGACTCGTAGAAGCATGAAAAATATTTCAGCTTTATCTTATAGATATAATATTCTAGATAATCTTAATGTTTCTGTATTTGGTAAACATTATCACATAAAACATACTTATCAGGGAGAGTCAACTACTGTAGATGAAAACGGATATGGTATTGCTGCAACTTATTTATGGAAAGATTTTCAAGTAAAATCTTCATTTGAAAGAACTTTTAGATTACCAACAGATAGTGAATTATTTGGAGATGGTGATTTAGTTTGGGGAAATACTGATTTAAAGCCAGAACATGGAAATAATTTCAACTTTAACTTAAGTTATGCTGGAGTAGTTGATAAAGTTCACTCTGTTTTTGCAGATGCAGGTTTTGTATATAGAAAAACAGAAGATTATATCAGAAAAAATCCTTATGGAATGGGGTCTAGAGCGAATAGTGTCAACATAGGTGGAGTAGAGAGTATAGGAATGAATTTTGAAGCACGTTATATATATAATGATTTCTTACAAGTAGGAGGAAGCTTGACAACGCAAAATATTCGAAGTAAACAAAAATACACTATCGGAGGTTTTGGAGTTAAAAATCCATATTATAATGAACGCGTTCCTAATGAACCTTACTTCTTTGGAGCACTTGATGCAGGTTTAATCTTTAAGGATATATGGAAGAAAAATAACACATTAAATTTTGGCTATAATCTTCGTTACATCGATCATTATAGTTATGATTTTGCCGGTATTGGTGAAAATCCTGAATGGATTCCATCTCAAGTAGTACACGATTTTAATGTTTCTTATAGTTTATTAAACAATAAAATACACTTAAGTGTAGAGGCAAACAATGTCTTCGATAAACTAGCTTATGATAATTACAGTTTCCAAAAACCAGGTCGTAATTTCATGTTTAAAATAAGATACACTTATTAAGAAAATAAATATTAAATATAATATATCAAAACACGTTTAAAATGAAAAAAAGGTTATTTACAGGAGCATTCTTAGCTTTAGTATTTTCAGCATTTAGTTTAGTATCATGTTCAAGTGATGATAATAGTTCATCAAAATCAAGCACAGGTGGTGAAGAACCAGGCACAGATCCTGATACAGAATTAGTAGAACGTTATATAATTGGGGCTTCTGCTTCAAGTACTAATTTACTTTTGACAACTACAGATTTAACTAAAGGTAGTATTTCTGTTAGTGGTAATGGACAAAAGTCCTTAGGAACTACAATTTTTACACATGGTGGAAATAGAGCTTATGTTTTTGAATATCGTAAAGGTGACCCTGCTGGATCTCAAAGTTGGTTATTAACTCCTGAAGGAAAATTAAAAGAAAACGCAACAATTGATCTACCAACTAGAGAGGAGTTTATCGCGAGCTTTGGTAAATATATGATTGCTACAACTGGAGGAGTATTGACTGATGATAATAAAAAAGCGCAAGCGTTTAATTTTATTAATGGTCAAACAGGTGGAGTTGCATTTACTTCTAATGTTAATGTAGAAGAAATTGCAGAAAAAGGAGAATATGCGAACTTTGCTGGTTTAGAAATTATCGATGATACTCATTTTTTAATGGCTATTGAGCCGATGAAGTTGAAAGGTGAGGATACTACTTCAGATTTTAGAGATAGAGTATGGTTAGCAATTTTTAGATTTGATGAAGGAGCATCAGATGCTAATAAAAAAGTTGTACTTGAAAAAGTTGTTAAAGATGATAGAATGAGTTTTGCAGTTGCACGTTACCGTTCTAGCCGTGTATCAACAATTGGAAAAGCAGGTGATGGTAATATTTATGCTTTTTCACCAAATGCAACTCAGAAAAGTGGGCAAGACTTTTCTTCTAAGCCAAGTGCAGTTTTAAAATTTGACGTTAATAAAAAAGAATTTGATAAAAATTATTATTTTGATCTTCAAGAAATATCAGGTACTAAAGTTTATAAAGCATTTGCAATAGGTGGTGATTATTTCTTACTTAATATGTTTGCAGATCCTAGTAATGCTTCAAATATGGCAGGTGCAAACAAATTAGCTGTTTTTAACGTTAAAAATGGTGATTTTAAATGGATTAAAGGCTTGCCAGCTTCTGAAAATATTGGA
Source organism: Myroides injenensis M09-0166 (assembly GCF_000246945.1). Taxonomy (GTDB): domain Bacteria; phylum Bacteroidota; class Bacteroidia; order Flavobacteriales; family Flavobacteriaceae; genus Flavobacterium; species Flavobacterium injenense. Next base: position 3,819 of record NZ_BAEX01000014.1, on the reverse strand, counting down.
ACAGCAGGTACTCCTTTTGTTGAGAAAGGAAAAGTTTATTTACCTATTACTGCAGAATCTAAGTCAAATGTTTACATTTTAGATCCAGGAACAGCAGTTGCAACAGCTGGTTTAGAAATTAAAGACCTAGGTGATGGAAGTATTGGAACAATTGGAAAAATAGCTAATAAATAATATTGATTATAGTTATCGTTAGTTAGATGTTTTATACGAGAAAAGGCTGTGTTTTTTAACACAGCCTTTTCTTATTTTACAACTATTCATATGAGGAGTATTGATTAAATTGATTATATACTCATTAGTTTTTAACTAGGCATGTTTTTTGACTTAATATTAAAGTAGTAAATAAACTACTAATTAGATAAACTATTAAATGTGTATAATTTAAGGATCAATTATATACACTCATTTTTATTATTAAAAGATAATATTTTGAGTTTTTTCTTCTTTCGTGATTTTTGAAAGGTAATTGATTTCTACTGCTTTAGTTTTTTTCTAATTAGTCACAATTAGTGAATAATTTTTTATATGAATATTGTTTTTGAGATTTTACTAATAATGTTTAAATGTTAAAAAATATTTGACATGGTAATTTTTATATTAAATGATGGTATAATGTACTGTTTTTATATAAAATTATATTTTTTTGTTTGTTTATTGGATTTAAACACTCTGTGATAGAATTCAAGTTATAAATTGCGCAAAATAATTATAGAGAATTTTATTTATTTAAATATAAAAGAATCATTATAAGATGTATTGTTGTTTATTGATATAAAATTATGCAAAATGATAGTTAATATGTGTTTCGGTATATAAAATTCAAAATTATACGCTAGCAATGCTGTTTTTAAGTATTATTTATCTAATAATTTTAAGGGTTTTGATGTATAATATGTTTATATAACTTAATTATTTAAGTTTGTTTTCTTTATAATGTTAAAAAATGTTTTTTAATTACTTTAAAATTGTTAATTTTGTTTTTAATATTTAGGTGTGTTAAATGTTTTTGGTTGGTGCTGCTTGTACTTGAATAAAAAAAATAATAATAAATAAAGAGTTGTTATAGATATGAAAGTAAGAAAAGTTTATAGTGGATTGCTCTTTACTGGTATGCTTTTAGGTAGTTATATCGTTCAAGCTCAGGAAGTACAAACTTCTGAAGTAGTTAGTAATGCTGGAGTTTTTTATATAAGTCCAGGCACAATAGTATCCAGTAAGTTTAATTTGGAGAATGTCGATGTTGGTAATTTTGAGAATAATGGTGAATTATTTTTGTTTAACAACTTTCATAATGAAGGAAGTTTTAGTTATGCACCAACTTTAAAGACAGGTAAAGTTTATTTTGAGAAGAGTGGAGAGAAGGTTTTGATTACAGGTGGAGAGAATCCTACTTTTTTCAACAATGTATCTTTTGATAGTGAGAAAGGCATAGATGTTCAAAACGCTATAAGTATTGCTGGTCAAAGTGATTTTGAGCGCGGTCATGTAGTTGTAAATGTACCATTATCAGGGACTATTACTTATTTTGAAGGAGCTACTATAAGTGGAGTTAACGATGATAGACACGTTGTAGGACCAGTTGAACGCGAAGGAAAAACAGAGCGCGAGATGCCCGTAGGAGATGGTAGTCATTACCGTCCAATAACTTTAGGAGATAGTAAAGGTATAAAGGATTTGTTTAGTGCAGAATATAAGCATGAGAATCCTTTAACTAGTCGCCCTCATACTTCAGGAAAGAATCCCATAGTAGAGATAGATAATGCTGAATATTGGGATGTAAATACCTCAGTTAAAGATGGGGCTGTAATCTTAACTTTGAGTTGGAATGAGGCAACCACACCAAGTAGTATTTATAACAAAGCTGATGGTCTAGCTTTACATGTTTTGAGTTGGGATGAGTCAAACAAGCAATGGAAAGATGAGGGGGGAGTAGTAGATGTTCAGAATAAAACAGTAGTTACACCTATAGCAGTAAATGCGACAGGAGTATTTACTTTGGGATTAGTAGATGAGCATTACAACGATGAAGTAATTATTTATACGGCTGTAACGCCAGGAGCTGGGACAAATGAGTATTTTAGAATAGAGAATATAAACCGTTATCCAAATAAAGTAGAGATTTATAACCGTTGGGGATCGAAAGTATATAATACAAATAATTATGACCGCAATGGCGATGGTAGTGAGAATGTCTTTACAGGAAAAGCAGAAGGAAAAGGAGTCATCGGTAATGGGAAATTGCCATCAGGGACTTATTATTATATTGTTCAATATGAAGTACAAGATGCAAGTGGATCACGTTGGGTTAAGAAAGCAGCATACTTACATTTAGAAAACAATTAAAAGGAAGAGCAATGAAAGTAAAAGGAAATTTAAAAATAGGTGCTTTAATTCTAGGAATGCTATTTTTTGGTACAACAGATATGTTAGGACAACAAGATCCACAATATACCCAGTATATGTATAATACATCTAACATTAACCCCGGTTATACAGGTTCACGAGGAGTATTAAGTATTTTTGGATTATATCGTACTCAGTGGGTAGGTTTAGATGGAGCGCCGAAAACAGCAAATATTTCAGTAGAATCTCCAATAGGTGATTCAGGATTATCTCTAGGGGTAAATTATACAAATGATCGAATAGGAGCAATGGATGAGAATACATTTAGTTTAAATATCTCCTATACTATAGATGTCAATCAAGACTATAAGTTAGCTTTTGGATTAAAAGGTACTGGTAATTTATTGAGTATGGATTACACAAAATTATCATGGTATGAATCAATTGGTATGCCAGATAATGTAAATAATAAGTTTAATCCCAATATTGGAGCAGGATTATTTTTATATTCAGATAAAGCTTATTTAGGTTTTTCGATACCTCATTTTTTGAGTACAGATATTGGAGAAGAGGATGGTACGAAGTTGCTTAAAGAAAAGATGCATTATTATTTAATAGGAGGTTATGTTTTTGATTTGAATCCTAGTTTGAAATTCAAACCAGCTTTTTTAGCTAAAGCAGTTGAAGGTGCACCATTGCAGGTAGATTTAACAGCAAACTTTTTAATAATAGATAGATTCACAGTAGGAGGATCTTATCGTTGGGATGCATCAGTAAGTGCGTTAGCAGGTATTCAAGTAACAGATAATGTGTTTGTTGGTTATACATATGATGCAGATACTAGTAAATTAGGAAGATATAATTCAGGTTCACATGAAGTGTTTTTGAGATTTGATTTATTTAATCGTACTAGTAAAGTAACAACTTCTCGTTTCTTCTAAAGGTTGATGATTTTATTTAATATATTTGAAAACTATTTAATGTTATAGTTTTAAAACGATTTATTTTTATTTTGTTATAGAGTGTTGTTTTAAATGGTGTGTTTTTTGCTTAATTTCGTAAAAAAAATTCAATACGATATTAGTTTAAAATCAGAATTATAAAATGTAAAATAATATTGGATAAAATATATCAACTAAGTTTTTAAAAGGTACAATATATATTATGAAAAAAAATATTTACAAGATTGGAATATTAGCTGTGCTAACTTTGTTCTTTAATGTAAGTTATGGGCAAAATGCATTAGTAAAAAAAGCTAATGAGCAAATAGAAAGATTAGCTTATGCTGATGCAATTAAAAGTTATGAAAAATTAGTTGAGAAAGGTGAACGTTCTACAGATATTTTATTAGGACTTGCAAGTTCTTTTTATGATAATGGATTGTATATTGAAGCAAATCATTGGTACAGTCAATTGTATAGTGATATTAGTACAGCAAGTGAAATAGAAGATATAAATAATTATTATAGATAA
>NZ_BAEX01000015.1 GCF_000246945.1 Myroides injenensis M09-0166 | reverse complement strand
GTGTACAAATACCCCCAAACAGATGTAAGTGTAGTGTATATTATCTTTATATTTTAAATATCTTATTATTAGATATTGCTTTTTCTAAATTCTTAATGTCTTTTACTTGCACCTTTGATTCAAACCCTTTTATATGTTTACTATGATGGATATCTGATCCTGCAAAATCAATTAAATCATTCTTTAATAAAAACTTAGCAGCTTCTAAAACATGTCCGCCATAATAACCTGTAACAGAAAGTAAATTCATTTGAAAATTACATCCCATCTTTTTCAACTTCAAATACATATCTGTATTTTGATGATAAAAATTATATCGTTCAGGATGTGCTAATACAATTTCGTACCCTCTACTTTTTAATTGGAATAAGATATCAAATAACTGTATGGGTGGGTTAATATATGACATCTCTACCAATACATACTTATCTTTTAAAGTCAGTAATTCTTCTTGTTCCATTCTTTTTAAAAAACTATCGTCCATCATATACTCAGAAGCAACTCGTAATGAAAGCATATCCGCATGATCAGATAAAATATTTTTTACCTCATCATATTTTGACAGTATTCCTTCTTTTGTATTATCCCATACTAATGGAGTTGTGTGAGGAGTAGTAATTGCTTGATCAAAACCTAAAGATTTCATCGACTCAATAATAAACTTAGTATCATCTGGTGTCTGTGCCCCATCATCAATTCCAAACATTAAATGAGAATGAATATCAATATAATCACTAGGTATTATTTCTTTTAACGCAGGTTTTGACTTAAACATTGAAAACATATCTGATAGTTTTTGAGTAATATTAATTTATTATATAATAAGCTTATTTTGACGCTTATCGATTATTAAAAAGAATAAAGTTAACAAAAACAAAGGTAGGGTAATTAATAATCTTTCAGAAAAAACATTTAAAACAATATAAAGTCCTAATCCTATTAAACTTATTATATAAAGAATTTTATATATTTTACTTCCATTACTGAGGAACATGAAAACTAAAAATAAAGGACTACATAAAAGAATAATATTATTACGTAATATTTCAATATGATCAGAATAAAGTGTTACAAAAGCAAATAAAACACCTAAACTACCTAATATGAAAAAGTAAACTTTTCTTATGATCCTATAATTCTTTCCTAAAAATCCTATTATTACACATAACAAAGAGAAAAACCATAACGAATCCCACCATGAAGCTTTTGAAGTTAGATTAGGATCAGCACTAAATAATGTCACTGTCTCACTAACGATGGGATGTCCATCAACTACAGTTTTCTCTAAACCTTGCATATATTTATCTGGAAGAAACTGTTTATCATTAACCTCATCTATACGTGCTCCTAAAATCATATTAATTCCTAACTTTAGAAAATAACTATCTGTAAGATAATCATTAAAAATACTTCGATAGCTTTTATTATTTGCTGGAACTTCTGCATTAACTATTGTATTAGTAGCACTATTAACGATGTCTACTACTTTGGTTGTACAATTCTGATCTATAAACTTATAAACGTAATATTTATTTTCTTCTTTCAATGCTTCGTTTAACTTATGCCAAATGTCTTCTTTTTGTGCTGAAGTAAGATTTAAAACTTGTTCATAAACACTTCGATTATCATAAACATAGCTCATTACGAAATTGCGCATAGGGGTATAAACTACAAAATACTTCATATCTCCCTTAACAAAACGCAATGCAAAATTTGGTGTAGAAAAGGCAAACATTCCAAAGTTATATACACGATCAATACCTTGCATAGGATCATTTACTCGAATAGCTGTATGTCCAAATAACTCATGTAATTCAGGTCCAGTCCCCACAGTTAATACACTAATTTGAGCTAAATCAGACAATTCCTTATCTTGAGCTAAAACCTGCTGGGTAAAAAACAGTAGCAGTAAACTATATAAAAAAGCTTTCATTTTTTATTTTTTGCTAAAGATATTAAGGTTTAAGCATTCAAAAAAAGATAAATAAATATTTTACAACATAAACCTACGGACTAGAAAAGTACTGCCTATGTTTATTTAAAGATTCTTAATAAATCTAGTAAGTTTTAATATTGTATTTAAATCATTTTTTATACCCTAGTCCCTTCTTTATAGTTACGAACATATTTTTCACTACTTACCATAGTGAATGATTACTACGAAAAGTTTATATATAATCACTAAATCACTAAATAAAATAATATTTACTAATCAATTGACATTATTTACGTATTTCTAACTTTTATGATACATTTGTACTATTAAAATACTACTGTCGTAAGCAGTAAAACAACAAAACAAAAGAGTCAACAACATGAAGAAACACATCCCTAATCTAATTACACTTTTAAATTTATTATCAGGACTTATTGCCTGTGTTTACGCATTTGATGATAATATACACATGGCATTTTTATGGGTATGTATTGGTATTTTCTTTGATTATTGGGATGGCTTTGTAGCTCGTATCCTAAATGTAAAGAGTGAGCTAGGCTTACAATTAGACTCCTTAGCGGATATGGTTACTAGCGGTGTAGTACCTGGATTAGTAGTTTATAAACAATTAGCTAATATACAGGCTAATCAAGAACTGTATAATTTGACTCCAGATACTTATTATATGGGAGTAGTTCCTTATTTAGGATTTATTATTACTTTGGGTGCAGCGTATCGTCTAGCTAAATTTAATATTGACACTAGACAAACAGATTCTTTTATTGGATTGCCAACTCCTGGAAACGCTTTATTTATATTAAGCTTACCAATGATTATAAGTACAACTGATTCAGAGATAATTATTAATATCCTAAGTAATCCATATTTATTAGTTATTTTAAGTATTCTAAGTGCAATAATTATGAATGCAGAATTACCTCTATTCTCATTAAAAATAAAACCTAACAATTTAGGAGCTTATAAATTGCAAATTATTTTTATGATAGTGTCTTTAATACTTTTAATTGCCTTAAAATATTTAGCAATTCCAATTATAATAATAGTATATATTATATTGTCCATTATCAAAAACATAACAGCTCCAAAAATAGCCTAATACATCAACTATTTATATCAAATCAAAAAGCGCCTTCTTAGTAATTACTAAGCAATCTTAAATAAACTAACATTTTGTAATTATTGCTAATACAAAACAAATAATAGCTATTTTTTTAAATACTGAAATCATACAATGGCATAGTTATTGAAATTTATCTATAAACTTTTTTTTCATACTACTTTTGGTCTTGCTCCATAACCCCATAAGGTGCAAGACCATTTTTTTCTCAATACTCAAGTATTAATAATCTAAATTGTTACTTAAAAAAGCCCTTTATAAAACATTTTTTTAGCAGAGTAATTTTTATAAAAACATTTATCATAAAGGCTAAAATTTTTATTTAAAGCAATAAAACTCATAAATAAAAATACAGATTTCAAATATTATAACAATATAATAACAAGCCTTAAAACTATTATTATATAAATAATCAAACAATACTTTAGTTTTTATATTTTTTTTAAATACTTTTAAGAAATTTTTTAATCAAAAACTCAAAAATATATGTTTGATATTCTAGACCCAACGATTATAACATTTATAATTTATCTAGTGGTCATTTTAGGTATTGGTATTGTAGCTTATTTACGCACAAAAGATTTTTCAGACTACATTCTAGGTGGACGTAGTTTCGGACCACTTGTAACCGCATTATCTGCTGGAGCGTCAGATATGTCGGGTTGGCTACTTATGGGGTTGCCAGGAGATATTTTTAACAAAGGGCTTTCTAGTGCTTGGATAGCTATAGGTTTGACAGTGGGAGCTTATTACAATTGGAAATTAGTAGCTGGAAGACTGCGTGTGCATACAGAGATAAACGAAAATGCTCTAACGTTACCAGACTTTTTTAGAAATCGTTATGGGGATAGTGGTAAAATAGTAAAAACAGTTTCTGCATTAACAATTTTAGTTTTCTTTACTATTTATTGTTCTTCAGGAATGGTAGCGGGTGCTAGACTATTTGAAACATTATTCCACATGGACTACCTTAGTGCATTATATATTGGAGCACTAGCAACTATTATTTATACTTTTATTGGTGGATTCTTAGCTGTTAGTTGGAGCGATACTATTCAAGCTACATTAATGTTATTTGCATTAATAGTAACACCTGTTATGATAATCATGCACATGGGAGGATGGGATATGATTGTTGAGTTTACTGATAAAGCAAGTTTAGCTGATCATATACCCTATAACAGTCTAACCAAAAACGTAGAATTAATTACTATTATTAGTGCAGCAGCTTGGGGGCTAGGATATTTTGGTCAACCACATATATTAGCAAGATTTATGGCTGCAGATGGTGTTAAGACCATGAAAAATGCGCGTAGAATAGGAATGACCTGGATGACATTATGTATGGGGGGAGCAGTATTAATAGGTTACTTAGGAATCAGTTATTTCCATAGATTCCCAGAAAATGCAGTCGAAGTTAACAAGGACAATGAACTTATATTTATAGAGTTAATTAAATATTTATTTAATCCATGGATTGTAGGTATTCTTCTTTCAGCTATTCTTGCAGCTGTAATGAGTACGCTTAGCTCTCAATTGCTGATGGCTTCTAGTACGCTAACTCAAGATTTTTATAAAGGATACTTTAGAAGAGGTGCTAGTCAAAAAGAACTTGTATGGACAGGAAGATTAAGTGTATTACTAATCTCATTATTTGCAATTTTTATAGCTTATAATCCAAACAGTAAAGTATTAGCTTTAGTAGCTCATGCTTGGGCAGGCTTTGGAGCTGCATTTGGCCCTATCGTATTATTTACTTTATTTTGGAAAAGAACGACTGGTACAGCTGCTTTGGCAGGAATAGCAGTTGGAGCATTGACTGTAATTTTATGGCCAATCTTATTTGGTCCTAAATTATACGAAATAATTCCAGGGTTTATCTTTAGTTCAATAACAATTTATTTAATCTCTATATATGGTAAACAAGCAACTCCACATATGGTAAATAAATTTGAAGAAGCAGATAAATTATATCACGAAGAAAAATAAGAAAACGAAAATATAATTATAAGAAAAGAGACTTTCAATTACGAAGGTCTCTTTTTTTTATGTTAGTGACTATATATTTTAAACTTGTTATCACATTTGAAAACCTATACCTTTGCAGCTGAATAAAACTACAATATGCTAACACATTCAGCTCACCCCATATATAATAGACATTTTATACTAGTTTGCCTTAGTTCTCTCCTATTCTCAGCTAGTTTTAATATGCTAATACCTGAATTACCAGAATACTTATCAAGTCTAGGAGGAGCTGAATACAAAGGGTTAATAATAGGATTATTTACAATTACTGCAGGAATTTCGCGCCCTTTTAGTGGAAAACTAACAGATAAAATTGGTAGGGTACCTATTATGGCTATTGGTTCTATAGTTTGTTTTATTTGTAGTTTACTTTATCCTATACTAACAAGTGTTTCAGGATTTCTATTTTTAAGACTATTGCATGGTTTTTCTACAGGATTTAAACCTACAGCTACCGCTGCTTATGTTGCAGACATTGTACCTAGAGAACGTTGGGGAGAAGCCCTAGGACTGCATGGCATCTCTTTTAGTACAGGGATGGCAATAGGTCCTGCAATCGGTAGTACAATTAAGATTTATACGTCAATTGACTTTTTATTTTATACATCAGCTTTATTTGCACTTCTTTCAATTGCTATACTGCTAAATATGAAAGAAACTTTACCTAAAAAAGAAAAGTTCAAATTCTCATTACTAAAAATTTCAGGTAAAGATATCTTTGATTTAGCTGTCTTTCCTGCTGCTTTAATTACATGTTTATCCTATATCGCTTATGGTGTCATACTAACCTTAATACCGGACTGGACCACACATTTAGGTCTTGAAAACAAAGGTATTTTCTTTATGATTTTCACATTATCTTCTTTATTAGTAAGATTTGTTGCTGGTAAAGTTTCAGATAAATATGGAAGAGTTCTTATCATTAATATCGGACTTGTTTTATTAATTGTCTCTCTTCTTATTATTGCATTTTTCACTAGTAAAGTTGGTCTCTATACAGGTGCTTTTGTTTATGGAATTTCACTAGGAATTTTATCCCCGGCACTGAATGCATGGACTATTGACTTTAGCAAACCTGATCAACGTGGAAGAGCAATATCTACAATGTACATAGCATTAGAACTAGGCGTAGGTGGAGGTGCTTTCTTAGCAGGTTGGTATTACAAAGATGTCATAACTAATATTCCTATAATCATGTATGCTAGTTCATTTGTAATTCTAATTAGCTTAATTTACATGTTTGTGAGACAACGATTAATTGCTAAGATTAATTAAAGTTTAGAATCTGTGCAATTTGATGTTTTAATACAGGCAAAACCTCTATGTTAAACCATTTATTTTTATTCATCCAAATAAAATTACGTGGTGAAGGATGTGGCAGTGGAAAATAAGTAGGTAAGCAAGTATGGAATTCATGTACATTAGTAGTCAAAGTAGCTTTTGAATTCAAGTAATATTTCTGCGAATATTGGCCTACTAATAGAATTAATTTTACTTCTTTCATTTCACTTAGAATTTTATGATGCCAAGTAGGTGCACATATTTTCATAGGTGGTAAATCACCATTCTTTCCTTTACCAGGATAACAAAATCCCATTGGCATAATAGCAAAATTGTTTACGTCATAAAATTGCTCTTTAGTAACACCCAACCACAATCTAAGCTCATCACCACTTTTATCATCAAAAGGAATTCCTGTCTCATTAACTTTTAATCCAGGAGCTTGCCCAATAATAACAATTTTAGAATGTTCTCCAGCTTGAACAATTGGGTTGCATCCCAAAGGCAATTGGTTAATACATATTTCACAAGCGCGTACCTCTTTTAATAAGTTATCAAATTGATCCATAACAATATTTTATCTAATTCATAAAATTATAATTATTATTTTATGAATTAAAATAACATAATATATTCTTTAGTACTATAAGTAATAAAGAATGTATTATATTAAATTATATATTTATTAGGTGTTACACCTGTCTGCTTTTTAAAAAACTCAATAAATGCACTATCTGAAGAAAAATTTAACTCATAAGTAATTTCTCCAATTGTACGATGCTCGGCTAATAATTCAATCGCTCTAAATAATCTCCATTGCAATCTCCAATTTTGATAAGACATACCAGTTTCCTTTTTAAATATTCTTGATATTGTTTTCTCACTTGCACCTACTTGTAGGGCTAATTCATTTAAAAAAGGAGGTATTTCTTCGTGAAGTAAATATTTTTCAATTATATCTTTAATTCTATAATCATTTGGAATACTTAGACTAAAATTAGAAACAGTAGAGTGATTAAATTCATCCCAAAAGACTTTTAATAAATTTTTATTCTCTTCAGAATATTCTTCCCAATCCCAATAACAAATACGTTCAATTACTTCTCTAAAAAGAGGATTAACAGAGAGTACAGTTATCATTGCTGCAAGTTCAAAATCTTTTTCCCTTATGTAAATAGATCGATAAGCCACTACATTTCTAAACGTCACTCTATGTCTAACTCTAGGAGGAATCACTAATAATTTAGATGGAGGTAATACTACTTGAACTTTATCACTTATGAGTGTCATGCATCCACTTGGAGCATAGAGTATTTGAGTATGATGATCGTGCTGGTGAAATCCAGAATCATGAAGAGACAAGTCAGACGCAATACCTATAATCGGTAAATCAATATTATCTGCTACAAATTCATCTTCGGGACGTAAATAAGCCATACCTGTCCTATTTTTGATGTTTTATGTTTTTATACTGTTATAAAGTTACAAAACAAAACAGAGAACTTTGCAGCAAATTAATATAAAGATGAAAACAAAAATAAGCTTAGGATTTATGATTGTCCTAATGATGTTTCCCCAATTTGTCGAAACAATATATAGTCCAGCATTACCTAATCTAGCTGACGCATTTAAAGTAAGTGATACTAAAGCATTATTAACTATTAGTATTTACTTTATTGCTTTTGCTATAGGAGTAATATTCTGGGGTATATTAAGTGATTATATAGGTCGTAGAAAAGCAATGATATATGGACTTAGCACTTATGCAATCGCTTCTATTGTAGCACTAATATCACCAAAATTTGAAATATTGCTACTTGCCAGATTTATTTCCGCATTCGGAATTGCAGTAGGTTCTGTAATTACACAAACTATGATGCGTGATATTTATTCAGGAAAAGAGCTTGGAAAAGTTTTTTCCATAATGGGAGTAGCGCTTTCTATAAGCCCAGTAATAGGATTACTTCTTGGAGGTGGTACGGTAAGATATTTTGGTTATTACGGTGTTTTTATTCTCCTCGCTTTTTTAGCATTAATATTAGTTACCGTAGCTATTCAAAAATTACCTGAAACTAAACAAGATGACACAAAAATCACAGTTAAAAGTACAATAGCACTTAGTAAAAAAATGTATACAGACAAAACAATTATAATATTTGCTTTACTTGTAATGTGTTTTAATGTTTTACTATTTAGCTACTACTCGTTTGCGCCTTTTATATTCAAAAAAGCAGGGCTAAGTTCAACTATATATGGATACAGCGGTATCATACTTGCTATTGGTTCTTTTGTTGGAAGTTTTATAAATAAAAAATGCATTGAGAAAAATATTAGTCCTTATTCAATGATTATTACCGCTGCTGTACTAGCATTTCTGAATGCTACCTTGCTCTATTTCTTAAATGACAGCTTACTCTTTTTAGTTCCTACGTTACTAATTGTAGCTTCATTTGGAATAGCAATTCCTAATATATTAAGCCAATCACTATTATCCTATAAAACAAGTATTGGTTCGGCAGGTGCACTATTTGGACTCTTATATTATCTATTAATTGGCAGTGGACTATTTATTAGTAGCAAGATGGATAACTTAGGTAATGTTGTAGTAGTTTTTTCATTCCTTTCATTAGTACTTGCTATTACTATAAAAAGAATTAATAAGTAGTGCTGTTCTACTTATTAATTCTTTTTTACATATCCCATACCTCGAGAAGCAGGCCAAACTTCTTTAAAACCATATTTTTCATATAATCTAAAAGCCTCTCCATCTGCTATCAAATTAACGTAACACGAGTCTGGCAAATTATTCTTCACAAAACTATCTATCATAGACATTATCAATTTACCCAATCCTTGACCTTGATGCTCCGGCAAGACACAAATATCAACTACTTGGCAATGACAAGCACCATCTCCTACTACTCTTCCCATACCTACAATTTTGTTTGTCTCAATATGATAAATCGCAACACAGCATAATGAATTTGAAAGTCCAATAATTGCAGCTTCCATACTCTTACTAGAAAGCCCACTTTTCACTCTTAAATCAATATAATCCTGCGGCAAAACCTTTTCATATTTCCCAATATATTCCATACATCTATTTAATTATATTATACTTGACAAATATAACCTTTCAAAAAATCTAGATGATCAAAAAAAGAGAATTGCGATAATTTAGAACAATTTGAAAATCAATCTTAAAAATTAACTAAGCAATATAGAAGTGATAAAGAACTCCATTCTTTTATAGTACTAACAATAGAATATATGATAGGAGGAAAATACTATTCACCTCCTTTTTTTTAGAAGAACATACCAAATGGAACAAAAAAAAGCACTGCAATTTGCAGTGCTTTCTATTATTTATCTTTAGCTTCATCATTTACTCTTTCTTTCAGAGTCAATTGAACTTGTTCTACAGAGTTACGATACATCTTTAAGACTAATCCTTCATAGTCATCTAGATCAATTATATCCCCCTCTTTAAACTCACGATCTGGACATTCCTCACCTATTAGTCCCGCAAGGGTATCATAATGTTCACTCTCTTCAAATTTATAGGGTAGCAATCTGTTAATATCGGATATATTATAATGTGCTTGAACGTTATATATATTATCTTTTACTTTCTCAACAACTGGAACCTCATTATCATATTCATCTTGGATTTCACCTACTAACTCCTCTAAGATATCTTCCATAGTAACAATCCCTGTAAACTCTCCTACTTCATTTGTAGCAATAGCCATCTGTAAATGCTTGGCTTGGAATTGTTTTAATACATTTTTAATCAAAGCATTTTCTGATATATATATAGGTTCTCTCATTAATGAAGCGATGTCTCTATCATTTCTGTCTTTCAACATTGCTTTCATTAAATCTTTCGTATAGATAACACCTTTAATATTATCTAAAGTATCTTCATAAACTGGATAACGTGAATATCCTTCATTAATAGCATAATCAATAGAATCCTTTACTGTTGTTCCAATTTCAATTGCAGACACATTTTTACGTAAAGTTTGTATATTATTTACTCTTCGATCATCAAAGTCAAAAACATTCTGAATCAACAAACGTTCTGTTTCTTCAATGGCTCCTCCTTCTTGACTTTCTGTAATAATCATTTTTAGCTCTTCTTCTGAATGGATATCAGATCCATGAATAGGAGTTATTCCAAATACTTTTAAAATTCCATTTGCAAGTCCGTTCATCAACCAAATAATAGGTTGGAACACGAAATAAAATATACGCAAAGGTAATGCTACAGTAAAAGTAGTTTTCGTTGGAAAGTGAATAGCTAAAGATTTCGGCGCCAATTCACCAAATACAATATGCAGAATAGTAATAATTGCAAAAGCTAAAGGAAAAGAAATATTTTTTGCCATTGCATACCATTCTGGTCCTGATAATCCTATAAGTTCAAAGAAACTCATAATAACAGGCGTAAGAGAACTCTCACCTACCCAACCTAAACCTAGAGATGCTAGTGTAATACCTAACTGAGTCGCTGCCAAATAAGCATCTAGATTACTTACTATTGACTTTGCTACTCCTGCAACTTTAGAATTAGATTCTTGATAAAGTTCTATCTGTGAAGTACGTACTTTGACTATAGCAAATTCAGCTGCCACAAAAAATCCGTTTAATAGAACTAATAATAATGTAAGTAAAAGTTTACCTACTGAAATGTCTTCGTGTACAATGCTAGCGCTAGCCAACATTGTAATGATCTGGGGGTATGTGTCCATTTTTATAATTAAAAAAGGTCTGAGTTAATGTATTTTAAAGACCCTCCAATTAAAACTATTTAATTGGTATATCAAATGTACTAATTTATTTAATACATAATGATTACAAAAATAGTATTTTTTTAGAACATATAAACAGAAATGCATACTTACAGCATTTAACTACTTAAATATCCCAAATTACTAATATTATAAAATCTTTTCTTTAGTTAAGATAAGATTACCGCAATCAAAGATTACATCGAATTTTTATCAAAATGAAAAGGCAATATATTAATCAAAGATGGAGAATAACATACTATCCCTTCCGCTCCCATAAAGAACATCTCGATCGGTTGATCTTGCTTAACTTCATATTCCAAGATACTTTGTCTACAAGCTCCACAAGGAGGAATTGGAAAATTAGTTAACTTTACATCTGAGGATGCAGAAATAGCTAATTTTAATATCTTTTTATTTGGATGAATAGCACTTGCATGAAAAATAGCAGTGCGCTCAGCACACAATCCTGACGGATATGCAGCATTCTCTTGATTTGATCCTTGAACTATTGTTCCATCTTCTAATAGTAATGCAGCTCCCACTCGGAATTTAGAATATGGTGCATAAGCATTCTTTCTTACTTCGATTGCCTTCTCCATCAACATTTTATCTTCAGGATTCAATTCATTTATAGAATCATATTCCAAGAATGTTGTGGTTAATTCTACTTTTCTCATAATCTAATTTAATTATGTTAGACAAAAAATCCAAACACAACACAATTTCTGCTGGTTTGGATTCTTTATACAAATATAACTGTTTTTCTTTACCTTTTAATATCTTTTCTTACTTATGTCAAAAGTCAAAGAAAACCTTAATGTATTTTCTAATGGATTATTTATACTAGAGGTCGAAAATAAATAGGACATGTCAATAGTAACGATGTTATATTTAAAACCTGCACCTAATGTTGCAAATTGTCTAGCACCTTTATCTTTACTTTCGTGGAAGTAACCTGTACGAAATGCAAACTTATTATCATACCAATATTCTGCTCCAATAGACCACATAACTTCCTTCATCTCTTCACTAAATCCATCAGGTGCATCACCTAGTGATTTAAAAACTCCCTTAAACCATCCCGTATCATTATACTTTCTCATTTCTTCAGCATCAGATCTATCTTTTGGAGGAGTAGGTACTAATAATTTACTAATTTCTCCTGTAACGGTAACTGTATTATATTCGTCCAAAATAAAATCAAACCCACCTCCTAATTTTAAATTACTCGGTAAGAATGAACCATCTCCTGCAGCGTCATCATATTTAATCTTAGGTCCTAAGTTCTGAATATTAAAACCTGCTCTCCAACGTCCATCAAAAGTTGGAAATGAAATAATATCAGATTCATAAAAACCTGCAACGTCAACTGCAAAAGAATTTGCATTAGAATTATATCCATCTGATTCTGGAACTTTCAGATTTGAATTAATAAATCTTCCTGCTACAGCCATTGAGAAGCGTTCACTTAATTTTAGAGAATACGATACATCAATAGAGAACTCATTAGGCTTACGTGTTACAGGCACACTATTGTAATCTTGACGCAAATCAATATCTCCCATACCAAAGTAGCGCAAACTAGCTCCCACAGCACTTCTTTCATTAAACTTATTAAAATATGTTAGTTGCCCTAATGACATTCCACTAGATATCTTTGACATATAAGGGGTATAACTCATAGAAAATGCTTGTTGCTCTTTTGAAAAAGCATATTTAGCAGGGTTATGTTGCTGAGAAAAAGCATCACTTGAGGTTGCAACTCCCATATCTCCCATACCAGCAGATCTAGCATCACCATTAATTGTCAAGAAAGGTACACCCGTTATAATTGGACGGACATCTTGAGCTAAAACTACTTGACCAAATAAAGCAGTAAGAAGTATTGATGTAATATTTTTCATCTATTATTTATATAATATAATTTCACAAATATAATTTTTTCTTCCTTATTAATAAGCTTCTTATCGAATTCAAAAATATTTCTAAAGAGTAAGCTTCATTTTTAATTTTTATAAATATAAAAACCTTTTCAGATTTTACAACTAAACATTGACAATAATTACACACTAAAGACGAATAAAACAGTAAAAACTTTCCATATACACTAAAAACACTAATAAAAACAAATACTCATTCACTTTTATTTAAGAAAAAATAAGTTAATCAAAATATTACTCAGATAATTATCCAAAGTTCTTTTCGAATACATTGCCTAAAATGATTCTTGAAATATTTGATTCCTTATATGCCTTTATTACTATAGAGGATATGATTTTTTCAACAATGCTTCAACACTTCTTCAAGATTCCTTCAACAAATAGCCCTATATATGGAGCAATCATAGGGAAGTGTTGAAGAAGTGTTGAAGGATTTCGCTCTAATCCTTATGAATAATGGCCTTACCAAGCATTACAATTTTACCTTAAAATCGTTATTTTTAATATAACACACTGTAATATAGCTAGATATGATTTTTAGGGTTAAAAAAAAGTGAGGTACTTTTTTATTTTGCTCAGATAATTAAAATATGTACATCAAACCTCCTATCCAATTGATAAGTAAAGGATATATCTGATATAGAAATTAAGTTTGAATACTTAATGAGTCACTTAACTAATGCTACAAAACGCCTATCAAGATTAGTTTATTAATAGTGATACTGGTTTTGACCCACAGAAGTTAAAATTATCTAGAGAGAAAGAAATAATAGCTAACATTTGTCCTCATACAACAAAATAGAGAAGAGAATACAGACAATTATTTTTATAAAAAACTATACAAAGAAAGATATGTCATTGAAAGAATAAATCCTTAGTCAGAAAGCTTTCGCGCTTTACGCAATAGATTCGGCACCTACATTATCTAGATAAACGATATGGAATTTCACGGCTTTTATCGTATAGACTTAAAGAAATTTCGCAAAACTAAAAAGTCAAGAGGACTTCATTTTATACAGTAAACTATTAATTAAAAATTCACTTTTCTCTAAATATTTAATATTCGTATTCTCTACCTTATATAAAGTAAATAACAACTTTTAAATTTATAAGTATTACCCTATGTCCTGCTTGTATAAGTATTGCAATTAGAACTAATCATAAATAAACGATCAATTAGTACTAAAATATTGATTCAAAGATTAAACAAAACATCAATTAAACGATTCTATAGTTAGACTATTCTTAAAAAAAACAGGTAGATAAAAAGCTTTATAGTTACTATAAAACCGCTATACTTTGTTAATAAAAACTCACAAAACCAAACAAAAACAATAGTTCATTTAAGATATTTTTCATATATATTTGCACCAAATTGCGAAAGAGTATTACATTAATAATTTACTTTTATTGTATGCAATACAAAAGAGAGTTAAACGTTATATAAATAATTAGCTATTCAAAAAGAAAATACAAATAGTTTTTTGAAGTAATTAAAAGATATTACATTGCTAATTAAACGTTAATTACTAAATTGCGTATAATATTTTATATCCACTTATAATAAGATGAAGATTAAAAGACTTTTGGGATTTCAACTATTGGCAGGTATTGCACTTATAGCAGGTTTTTCTAGCTGTAGCAATTCAAACAATAATGTTTCAACTGCCACTGGATGGAAAATAAACGATAAAAAAGGAGGATTCCAATATAACACCAAATATGTCCAAAAAACTCCAAAAGGAATGGTGCCTGTTGAAGGAGGTACTTTCACTATGGGTAGGGTTCAGGATGATATTATGGGAGATTGGAATAATAATCCTAAACAAATGTATGTCCAATCTTTCTATATGGATGAGACTGAAACCACTAACATTATGTACAATGAATATTTGTACTGGTTAAGTGCTGTATTTCCTCAAACAAATGAAATCTACCAAGAAATCTATAAAAGTGCACTCCCTGACACTACAGTTTGGAGAAGTGCTTCGGGATTTAACGAAACACTAATTACTACCTATTTAAGACATCCTGCTTATGCAAATTATCCTGTAGTAGGAGTTAGTTGGATTCAAGCTAGTGATTATGCTAAGTGGAGAACTGACCGTGTGAATGAACTTGCGCTAGAAAAAGCTGGATATTTAAAAAAAGATGCTAAAATCATGGAAGCTTATGGTGATGCACACTTTAGCACTGAGGCTTACCTTTCGGCACCCGAAACAGTATACGGAGGGAATAGCGATGTAGTAATCGACAAGGCTGGCGAGAATAACCGCAATAAATATGCAACTCAAAATTACGGTTTGTTTACTGCACAGTTTAGACTTCCAACAGAAGCTGAATGGGAATATGCGGCTTTAGGTCTAATAGGAAACCGTGAATACAACAATTATCAAGGAAAAGGAAAATATCCTTGGGATAAACAAAGTAAAAAACGTAAAAAAGGAAGACCACAAGTTCTAAATACAAAATACGCTAACTACAAACAAAGTAGAGGTGATTATGGAGGTATTGCTGGATGGTCAACTGATAATGGTGATATTACAAATGCAGTTAAATCATATCCTCCTAATGATTTTGGATTATATGATATGGCAGGTAACGTAGCTGAATGGGTAGCTGATTTATATGAGCCACTAATTGGTGATGATGATGCCGACTTTAACTTCTACAAAGGAAATGTCTATTATCAAAACAAAATTGGACCAGATGGTAGAATAGAAATTGTTACTGATCAAAGTGTAAAGTTTGATACACTTTCAACTGGTAAGCTTAGAGTAAAAAACTTACCAGGTCAAGTAGCTCAACAAGAGTTTGATGGTTCTAAATTTGCTAATAATCCATACGCTAGTTCTCCTAAAATTGAAGAGAAAGCTAAGAAATCAAATAAAAGAACTACTTTATATGATTCTAAATCAAGAGTAATAAAAGGAGGTTCTTGGAAAGATAGAGCTTATTGGTTAGATCCTGCTACAAGAAGATTCTATCCAGAAGATCAAGCAGCAGATTATATTGGATTCCGTCTAGCTATGACAAAAGTTGGTCCTAAATCTGATAAACGAAAAACAAAAAATTAAACTATAATAATAGTATTTAAAAGCCCTAAATAGTAAATATATTAGGGCTTTTTTTTTAATTTTGACTTATGAATATTACAGAACTATATCAGTGCTTTCTGCAATGCGATGGCGTTTCTATAGATACTAGAAACATCCGTCCAAACTCACTATTTTTTGCTTTAAAAGGTGATAATTTTGATGCTAATGAATTTGCCAAAGAAGCTTTAGAAAAAGGAGCTGCATTTGTTGTTATGGACAATAAAAAATTTGTAACAGACGAATCTAAAATGCTACTTGTTCCTAATGCTCTAGGTATGTTACAACAACTTGCAAAATATCATAGACAGCAACTAGGTCTTCCTATTATAGCATTAACCGGTAGTAATGGTAAAACAACGACAAAAGAACTTATATTAGCGACGCTATCAAAAAAATATAATACCAAAGCTACAGAAGGAAATCTAAATAACCATATAGGGGTTCCTCTTACATTGCTATCTTTTACAGAAGATACAGATATAGGAATTGTAGAAATGGGTGCAAATCACATAGAAGAAATTGCCTTTCTTTGTGAAATTACAAATCCTGACTTTGGTTACATCACTAATTTTGGTAAAGCACATCTAGAAGGCTTTGGTGGTTTTGAAGGTGTAATAAAGGCTAAAAGTGAACTATATAATTATCTAGAAGATAATCACAAAATGGCTTTCGTCAATCTTGATGATCCTAGACAAGATGCAAAGACATTAACATTCGCTAGATATACTTTTAGTATAGAAGACAAAGATGCAAATGTAAAATTCGATGCATATAGCGCACAACCAGATGCAACAGTTAGTTACAAAAATATAGATATTACTTCTCATTTAACTGGGATATATAACTCGACAAATATTGCTGCAGCTATTACAATTGGGATTTTCTTTGATGTAGATATTGATGATATTAAGAAAGCTATTACAAATTATAGCCCTACAAATAATAGATCACAATGGATAGATAGAAATACTACTAAAATATTACTTGATGCATATAATGCAAATCCAAGCAGCATGGAAGTAGCAATAGCTAACTTTAACCAATTATCTTCACCATTATCTTCACCATTATCTAAAATCATGATACTTGGAGATATGTTTGAATTAGGCAATGAAAGCATTAAAGAGCATAAAAAGTTAGTTGAATCAATAGGAGAAACAACTGCTAAAAACATCTTATTTATAGGAAAAGAGTTCTACAAGCACAAGAATGATGCAAATAATAAATTTTTATTCTTTGAAAATTTTGAAGAAGCTAAAGACTATATCGAGCAACATAAATCTAATTTCGAAAACAGCTTATTACTCATAAAAGGTTCAAGAGGTATGGCCTTGGAAAGACTAGTAGAGGTAATCTAAAAAAAAGAGCTTTGAATAAATTACAAAAGCTCTTTTTTTAAATATCATTAATTTTTAATCTAGTAATTAATGGAAAATGATCAGAATTATAAAAGTCATTATATGTATTAAATTCCTTCACTTCTATTTTGGGATCAACGAATATGTAATCAATACGCATTGGGAAATACTTAAAATCATAACTCTTCCCAAAGCCCATTCCTGCTTCTACAAAAGCGTCTTTTAATTTGCCACGTATATTCCTGTACACATATGAATAAGCGCTATTATTCATATCTCCACAAATAATTTTAGCAAAATTAGCATCATTCATATGAGCTTGGATTAATTCAGACTGTAACTGTTGCTCTCTAAAAGCTTTTGATATACGATTAATAATCTTTTTTGATTTCTCTTCATCTATCTTTTCGTGAATGTCAGGACTAATACTTATCGACTGCAAATGGATACTATATACGCGCACTGTATCATTATCTTTCAAAATATCAGCAAAGACAACATTATTATTAGAGTTAGGTAATTTAATTTCTCCTTTATCTATAATGCGATACTTTGAGAAAATAGCTTGTCCTGTTTTTATTTTATTGCCGTGAGAAACAATAAACTTATAAGGATACTGAGGAAAGCGTAATTTTGTATTTTTTGAGTACTCTTGGAGACAAAGTACATCTGGATCATGTAAATCAATAAATTCCTTTATATTACTTGAAACATCTTTATTAGGTATCCAGTCAAATAAATTAAATAGCCTAACATTATAACTCATTAATGTAAAATCTTGTGACTCTACCTCATCATTCTTCCCTGAAAAACGATAAAACTTATTTATAAATGTAATGCCTAATAACAAAATAAGTACAGATAACCATATCTGTCTTTTCATTTGAAATAGCCAATAAACTAAAAAAAAGAGATTAACAATTAAAAATGCCGGTAAAACTAAGGTAAAAACCGAGAGAAAAGGAAAAAGCTTTGGTGCTAAAAAAGGTAATAAATAACCTGCTATAGTCAATATAGCTACAATAATATTGAGTGAAAAAATAAACTTATTAAGTAGGGATAAGTTTCGCATACTACTCTTCTTTTCCAGATCTAAACAAGAATGCTTTCTCTTCTTTTGTCAAGCTCTCATATCCAGATTTACTGATTTTATCTAATATAATATCAATCTTTTGTTGCTTCAAAAAATCTTCATTACCGTTAGCAGATGTCTTTTTTGGCTTTTTATTTACATATACTTTTTTAAAAGGAGTTCCTTTTTTGCGTTTAAATAAATTAGCAATCCTATCAAAGATAACACTTAAATCTTTACCCTCCTTAACTAATTTAATATAAACAAACCCCATAAAAGCTCCTCCTAAATGTGCCAAATGTCCTCCAATATTAGAACTTGATAATTGTATTATATCCAGCAAAATAATAAAAGCAGCAATATACCATATCTTAACTCTCCCCACTAACATCAATCTCACTTCCATATTAGGACTATAGGTAACTAAACCTATAAGAGGAGCAATCACGGCAGCTGAGGCACCAACCAAAACACTACCAACGGGTAAAAACAAACTCCCAATAAGGAAGAATATCCCCCCTACCATAGCACCTAACAAATAACATGTCAAAAACTGTTTGTCATTAAAAAAAGTTCTAAATAATTGATAAACAAAATATAATACCAACATATTTAAAATCAAATGAACAATCCCAGCATGTATAAAAGAATAGGTTAATAATGTCCATGGCTTATATATAAAGTCTCTGTAATCAGATGATAATACTGCCCAATAGAAAAACTTTTGTGAAATACTTGAGTGCAATGCCTCGAATATAAAAAACACAATAGATACACCAATATTCCAGAAAAGCAATTTCTGGAGAATACCACCATATTTATAGTGCCTTTTTAAATCTTGGAAAATATTTGCCATTAATCCCAACGGTTTTTATTAAACTGTGTCTTTTTCCAATAATACATCAAAATGAACCCCATTAATGCTCCTCCAATATGAGCAAAATGTGCTATACCACTTCCACCCCCAAACAAACTAAATCCTCCAGAAACTCCACCATACAAGTCAAGTAATAAAATTCCTGGCACAAAGTACTTAGCTTTAATAGGTACTGGAATAAACATCATCATTAATTCAGCTTGTGGAAACATAAATGCAAATGCTACAAGTAATCCATAAATAGCACCTGAAGCTCCTACAACAGGAGTATTAAAAGCACTTGCCGCATTTACTAATTGTTCTTGACTAATGTATTGTAGCCAAGCTGTATTATAATTAAAACTTCTACTATTACTATAGATTGTTTCTAATATTTCTTTTCTAGAAAAACCATTATCTACTAATGTAGATGTAATATCATTAATAGCTAAATAATTTACTCCTGTATGTAATAATGCAGCACCAAAACCACAAAGTAAATAAAATAGTATAAATTTTTTACCGCCCCATATCGCTTCTAAAGTACTTCCAAAAGAAAATAAAGCAAACATATTAAAGAAAATATGCATCATACCACCATGCATAAACATATGCGTTAATGGCTGCCAAATAAAGAAGTTTGGATTTTCTACATAATACATTGCAAATAAGCTTTGCATTGCAGGGATTAAGTAACTCGCTACAAAAAATATAATATTAACTATTATTAAATGTTTTACTGTATCTGTTATTCTCATCATAATGCGAATTTTTTTTCTATATCTTCTACTTTCATTGTGATAAAAGTAGGTTTTGAAAATGGAGAAACATTGGGTTCTTTACATGCAAATAAAGAATTCACAATATTCTCTTGTTCTTCTTCTGTTAATGTTGTTCCTGTTTTTACTGCCAAACTATGTGCCAAAGATTTTGCAATGCGATCACTCTGACTATATGTCGTAGTAGGTAAACCATCTTGAAAATCAGTAATCAAATCTTCTAGTACAATGGAGGCTTCACTTTCTGCTACATGTACTGGTAAACCAGATATTACAATATAATCTTCTGCTATATCCTCAAAACCAAAACCTGTTTGTTTTAATAGTAATTGAAGTTGTCTTAACATTTCAATTTCATAAGGAGCATAGTATAGCGTTAATGGAAACAATAATTGCTGTGATGCAGCTTGCTGTGCACTAATATTTTCCATGAACTTTTCATATAAAATACGTTGATGTGCTCTTCCCTGATCGATAACAACCATACCAGACTTTATAGGACTTACTATATATTTTCGATTAATTTGAAATGTACGATAAGTTGATATATCAGTCTTATGTCCATCAAATAAATTTGGATTAACGATTTCTTGTTCAATTTTAAGTTTAGAAACATCGAGCTCGCTACCAGAATTTTTTAACCCTTCATACATTTTCTCCCAACCTTTACCGCTATTTTGATTAGTTGTAGATGTAAAAATAGTTGACGTTGATCTTTTTCCTCCTTGACTTTTCTTAGATTCTTCAGATTCGAAATATACGTTACTCTTAGAAGCTAAATAATCACTAGAACTATGATGCAATGTATTACCCTCTAATGAGAAATCATCTTCATTACCTTTTGATGGCAACATTAAGTCATCTTCCGATTTATTAACTTCAAATTCTATACCACCACTTAAATTCTCAATATCAGTTTCGTCAATACCCATCAGATCAGTCATTTTGGACTCTAAAATAGCATCTTGCTTATTTACTCCAAAAGGATTCTCAAATGGGTTGTATTCAAAGTGATCAGAATCAACACCATCTTCACGCATAAAAGGATTATAATTTCTATCAACTTCAATAGTTGGCGTAGAAGCTTCTTTCCCTTCATAATCATATGGAGTGTCAAGTGATTCATCTCTGTGAAAATCTAACACAGGAGCTACATTAAATTGTCCAAGACTATGCTTAATAGTAGATCGTAAAATACTATATAAAGCTTGTTCATCATCAAACTTAACTTCTGTCTTTGTGGGGTGAATATTGATATCTATTGAATCTGCAGGTACTTGTAAGTATATAAAATAACTTGGATGAGTACCTTCTTTCAGCAACCCCTCATAAGAAGCAAGTACAGCATGATGCAAATACCCGCTCTTAACAAAACGATCATTCACAAAGAAAAACTGTTCGCCTCTACTCTTTTTTGCAAACTCTGGTTTACCAACAAAACCTGAGATTCCAACGATATCAGTATTTTCTTTAATTGGCACTAACTTTTCGTTTGTTCTTGAACCAAATACATTTACAATACGTTGACGAATATTTGACACAGGAAGATTAAAAACCTCACTCCCATTATGTATCAAACTAAACTGCACATCGTAATGCACCAAAGCGATACGTTCAAACTCATCCACAATATTTCTAAACTCAACATTATTTGATTTTAAAAAATTGCGTCTAGCTGGTATATTAAAAAAGAGATTTTTAACTGAAAAAGAAGTCCCTATTGGAGTTACAGTAGGCTCTTGCGAAACAACCTTAGTTCCCTCAATAATAATATGAGTTCCTAGTTCGGTTTCTGCAGTTCTAGTTTTAAGTTCCACATGTGCAATAGCTGCAATAGAAGCTAATGCTTCACCTCTAAATCCTTTAGTTTTTAAAGCAAATAAGTCTTCTGCTCTTGAAATCTTTGAAGTTGCGTGACGTTCAAAAGCCATTCTAGCATCAGTTTCCCCCATCCCCTTTCCATTATCAATAACTTGGATAAGAGTTTTACCTGCTTCTTTCAATATTAATTTTATTTCTGTTGCTCCAGCATCTACAGAATTTTCTATTAATTCTTTAACAACAGAAGCTGGTCGTTGTACCACTTCTCCCGCTGCTATCTGATTCGCTACATGGTCTGGCAGTAATCGAATTATATTTGACATTTACTTAAATTACGTAGGTTAGTTTGCTATCCTTATATTTATTTTACAAACATAAGTTTTACAAATTTAATTAAATAAAAGTGCTATTACTATTATTGACTTTGTAAATTATTCTAAAATAAAAAAACCTGCAACGATTAAATTGCAGGTTTTTTAACTTATACTTTTTATTTTTCTTATCTTCTATTAAGATCTATCATTTTTATTGCTGCTATTGCAGCTTCTGTTCCTTTATTTCCATGTATTCCACCACTTCTTGCGATAGACTGCTCTATGTTGTTATCTGTCAACACACAAAACAATACAGGAATTTCTGAAATTAGATTAAGATCTTTTATTCCATGAGTAACGCCTTCACATACAAAATCAAAATGCATTGTCTCACCTTTTATGACACATCCTATGACAATTACTGCATCTAAATCTTCATAGGTCTCTATCATTTTTTTTGCACCAAAGATTAATTCAAAACTCCCAGGCACATTCCATCTAATTATATTCTCTGATAATACTCCACAATCCAATAAAGCAGCTTCTGCACCGTTATATAGACCATTAGTGACATTATCATTCCATTCAGACACCACAACTCCAACTTTAAAATCTTTACCATTAGGCAAGGTTGTTTTATCGTATTCTGAAAGATTTCTATTTGCTGTAGCCATTTTGTATATCTCCTATTGAGCTAAACCAATAAATCCATCTACTGAACTATATTCAGGTGAACCTAAATAGTTATTTTTAATTTCATTAAACATTTTTAAAGCTTCTTCTTTCTTACCTAAATCTAAAGCAACAATACCCGCTTTATTCAAGAAACGAGGAGTAGTGAAATCATTGCGGTCTTCACTTATTGCTTTTTTGTAATACTCTAAAGCTTCTTCCTTTTGTCCTAATTCAGAAAATGCGTCTCCAATAGCTCCTTTTGCTAAAACTCCTAGGATATTACCCTTTCCGTTGTACTTCTCTAGATATTTAATTGCCTCTTGAAACTGTCCTAAATTCAAATAAGACATTCCAGCATAATAATAACCTAAATTAGCAGCATCAGTACCTTTATATTGTTCGATTACTTTTAAAAATCCTAATTTACCCTCACCACCATTTAAAGCTAGATTATATAAATTATCTTTATCTGATGTATTTGTTAGAGCTTCAGTATAATAGCTTTGTGCTTGAAACATTTGGTTTGCAGCATCCTCATTTTTAGGTTCTACAACAAATTTGTCATACCCAACATATCCTATTGTAACTAAAGCGATTGCACCAACAATTCCAAAAATTGCTTTTTGATTACGAGCTACCCATCCTTCCATGCGATTAGCACTTGCGTCTAGTGAATTAAACACCTCAGCAGTTTTACTATCTGACACATCTTTGAATTTGTCAAACTCGCTATCTTTACTTTCCTCAGGTTTTGGGGCTTTATAACCTCTTTTATTATAAGTTGCCATGTATACAAAAGTTTAATGAATGGCAAAAATAGGATTTTTCTTGTAATATAAAAGTGCTTTCTATCTATATTTTTGATAATTTGCACCAAATTTTATAAAAGCGTTCTTCAAAACGTTAAAATAACAGATAAACACGTGTATTTAAAAAAATTAAATGTTCTAAATTTCAAAAATATTAGCGATAAATCTTTCGATTTTAATCAAAAGATAAATTGTTTCGTAGGTTTTAACGGTGTAGGTAAAACAAATATCCTTGATGCCATTTACTACATGGCTTACGGAAAAAGTTATTTTAACCCTATCGCCTTACAAAACATTAATCACGATTCAGATTTTTTCGTTATTGATGGTACATTCGTCAAAGAAGATAAAGATGAACATATCGTTTGTAGTTTAAAAAAAGGACAAAAGAAAATTCTAAAAAGAAACGGAAAAATATACGACCGTTTTTCTGATCATTTTGGATTAATCCCTTTAGTTATCATTTCACCTTCTGATACTGATTTGATAACGGAAGGAAGTGAAACTAGACGTAAATTCTTAGATAGTGTTATCTCTCAGATGGATAACACCTATTTACAATCTTTGATACAATATCAAAAACTTATTTCTCAGCGTAATGCACTATTAAAAAGCTTCGCCCAAAATAATTATTTTGATTTAGCAACTCTTGAGATTTATAATGAACAATTAGAAAATCTTGCACAACCTATATACAGCAAAAGAAAAGATTTTATTGAACATTTTATCCCGATATTTAATAAGTACCATCAATTAATTACAGAAAATAAAGATGATGTAGCTTTGCTTTATGAATCACAACTTCATGAAAAATCAATGAAAGAATTGTTCAATGAAAATCTAACTAAAGATAAAATTTTACAATATACCTCCGTGGGTATTCATAAAGATGATTTAGCTTTTGAACTAAAACAACATCCTATCAAAAAGTTTGGTTCTCAAGGTCAACAAAAATCTTTTTTAATAGCATTAAAGCTTGCTCAATTTGATTTCTTAAAAGATCAAAAAGGAATAGCTCCTATTCTTTTATTTGATGATATATTTGATAAATTAGATGAAAATAGAGTTCGAAAAATACTTGAATTAGTAAATCTAGAAACATTTGGTCAAATGTTTATTTCAGATACGCATGCTGATCGAACTGAAAAACTATTAAATAGTATCAATCAAGACTTTGAAATTTTTAAAATTCAAGACACAACAATTCTTTAACAATTGCTCTAATATTACAATAATGGAAATAGCTCAAAACATTTCTCTTTTACCTTATAACACTTTTGGTATCGACGCTAAAGCAAAATATTTTGTAAATATTGATTCTTTAAACACATTAAAAGATGTATTAAAAAGTAACCTTCCTGAGAGTCTATTTATCTTAGGAGGAGGCAGTAATATGTTACTAACAAAGAATATTGACAAAATCGTTTTAAAAATCAATATTAAAGGAATTACTATTGTTAAAGAAGATGAGGATTTCGTGTGGGTTGAAGTCAATGCAGGAGAAATATGGCATGATTTTGTTTTATGGTGTATCGAAAATAATTACGGCGGCATTGAAAATTTGTCACTCATACCAGGAAATGTTGGCGCCACTCCTATCCAAAATATAGGAGCATATGGCGTAGAAGTAAAAGATGTGATTGAGAGTTGTAAAGGAATAAATATGTCAACTAAGGAATTCACTACCTTCTCAAATAAAGATTGTCAATTTGGATACCGCGAAAGCATTTTTAAAAATGACTTAAAAAATCAATATATAATTACCTCTGTCATTTTTAAACTGACTAAGCACAACCATATTTTAAAAACTGGATATGGAGCTATTCAACAAGAACTTGAAGCAAAAAATATTACAACTCCTACTATTAAAGATATTAGTGATGTAGTTATCGCAATAAGACAGGAAAAACTTCCAAATCCTAAAGAAATTGGAAATAGCGGTAGTTTTTTCAAGAACCCAATAATTAGCAAAGATTTTTTTGATCAATTAATCAAAAGATATCCAGCTATGCCACATTATGTTGTCAATAGCACTGAAATAAAAATACCAGCTGGTTGGCTAATAGAACAAGCTGGATTTAAAGGATATAGATTAGGAGATGCTGGAGTTCATAATAACCAAGCATTAGTATTAGTTAACTATGGCAATGCCACTGGAGAGCAGCTTAAAAAATTAGCAGACACTATATTACAAGAGGTTAAAGGAATCTTTGGCATTGACATTTCTCCTGAAGTAAACATCTTCTAAAAATCGAGTTAAAGATTATTAGATTAATTGTACATTTGCGTACCAAAAAAAGAAGAGAAATTCATAAATGCTAACGATATTATTTTATTTATTTATAGCTGTTGTAGCTATAGAATTACTGCAATATATAATCCTATACGGACCATTATCTTTTTCAAGTAACTTTTTACCTAAAAGATATAGTGAGTTCGACCCTGTATCTGTTATTGTTTATGTAAAAGATCAAGAAAAAAATTTAGTAGATTTCCTTTCAAAGTTGAAAGACCAACAATATCCGCAATTTCAAATTGTCTTAATAAATAATGCTTCTGAAGACAATAGTTTAGATATTTTAGAACAATTTACATTAGAAAATAAAAATGTAAAATTGGTTAATGTAGTAAACAATGAAGCTTTTTGGGGAAACAAAAAATACGCCCTTACCTTAGGAATTAAAGTTGCACAATTCGATCGACTTGTATTTATTGAACCCCAAGGTATGCCAGATTCTACAAATTGGCTACTCTCTCTTGTCAGTTGTTTTTCTACAACAAAAAAAATAGTCTTAGGGTATACAAAAATTGAGAAAAAGAAGCGTTCACTTATTAATCAATTAATCAGATATCAAAACGTAACTAAAACTATAGATCTTTTCGCCTGGGCAAAAGTAGGAAAGCCATTATATGGAAATGCATTAAATCAAGGGTATGATAAATCTTTATTCTATAAAGTAAATGGTTTTATCAAATTTATGAAGACGCCATATAGTGATGAATATGCATTTATTAGCCAAATAGGTAACAATAATAATGTCGCAATTAGTTTAGATACTGAAAGTTTTACTACAAAAAAAGTACCTAACAAATCTTCATATTGGACCAGTGAGCTAAAAAAAAGCAATCTACTATTAAAAGAGGCTTCTATAGGATCTCAATTAAAGTTACGGTTCTTTAACCTATGTCATTTTTTATTTTATGCCTTATCAATTATCTTATCAAGCTTTTTATTTAATTGGGAAATTGTAGTTGGTTTAATTCTCTTAAGATTTATTATTGTATTCATCTACAAAGCAAAAATGTTTAAGAAGTTTGAAGTAAAAGATCTTATTTGGGTACTGCCTATCTTAGAAATTATTCATATTTTTATGATTACTATTTACAGTGTCCGTCAATTTATCACACGCAAAAAATTTGAAACATACAATAGCTAAATATATAGAATTAGCACAAGCTGGAGATCAAGCGTCATTTACTTTCTTACTTAATCACTATTGGAGTGAAGTTTTCACTTTTATGTTGAAAAGAATTAATAACGAAACAGACGCAGAAGACATAACAATCGAAACTTTCTCAAAAGCTTTTAGTAGTATTAAATCTTATGACTCTAAATTTGCTTTTAACACGTGGTTAATTGCTATTGCTAAGAATGTTCATATTGATATGATTAGAAGAAGAAAAGATATGTCTTTTCTAGATTTAAATGATGAAAACCAAGCTAATTACACAAATATAGCAGATGACTCATCTAACATTGAAGATGAGATTATTAAAGAACAAAATATCAAAATCTTTAAAAATTATATTCGCTTACTAAAACCTCATTATCAAGAAGTGATAGAATTGCGTTTCTTCCAAGAACTATCATATAATGAAATTGCAACAATTCTTAACGAACCTCTTAATAATGTAAAAGTAAAAATAATGCGTGCAAAAAAATTATTGGCAGAAATTATCGTCAAACAAATAGATAACAACTTCACAATATAAAAGAGCTTTTAGCTCTTTTTTTATCATTGACATTCCTATAATTACTTATTTTTTATTAGTTAATACTAGACGGCACATTATAATATAGCTTTCTTAACGAATAGTGATTTTTCATATTCAACTGCTTTAAAAACTCCTAAACATTGTGCTTTTACAAATACATAAAAACCTTAAAAGAAGTTGAGCCAATATTGAAAAAGCATTGAACAGCTTATACTAACTTTTCATATTATATATGCTTTAATTTTTTAAGTGTGTATCCTTAGTAATAAAAGAAATTTCACTAGTACTACCTCATTGGCTTTACATATTTTTTAATCTACACAAGCTCTTTACTTATAGTACTTTAAAGTATAAAAAAGTCTATTTATTTTTTATATAAACTGATATTTATCACAATAAAGGACAATCTTGTCTTTTATATTTGTTATACAAAATAAGATATAAAACAACTTAAATATGCGCACAAATCTACTATCATTAAAAAGCAAAGTTGGTGTTTTAGTTTTAGCACTAAGCTTAGTAGCGACAACAAGCTGTCAAAAAAAAAGAGGATACTCCTAAAAAAATGACAAGCGACATTGCAGAAAAAATAATAACAAAAGGAGAATCTGAGGCGGAGTTAACTTCACCTCCATTTGTTCCTAAACCTGTAGGAAAAAGAGAAGCAACAAAATTAAAAGTTAACCTTGAGATTTTAGAAGAAGAAGGAGAAATGGTAGACGGAGTAAAATACGTTTACTGGACATTTGGTGGTACTGTACCAGGAAGTTTTATTAGAACTAGAGTTGGTGATGAAGTTGAATTTACTTTAAAAAACCATCCCGATAATAAACTTCCACATAACATTGACTTACATGCTGTAACAGGTCCTGGTGGTGGTGCCGCTTCTTCCTTAGTGGCTCCAGGTCATGAAGTAACTTTCTCATTCAAAACTTTAAATCCAGGACTTTATGTATACCACTGTGCGACAGCACCAGTAGGAATGCACATTGCTAATGGAATGTATGGGCTAATTCTAGTTGAACCAGAAGGTGGATTACCTCCAGTAGATAAAGAATATTATGTGATGCAAGGAGATTTCTATACAAAAGGAAATTATGGAGAAAAAGGATTGCAACCTTTTGACATGAATAAAGCATTACTTGAACAGCCTGATTATGTTGTTTTTAATGGTAGTGTAAACTCACTAGTTAATGATAATGCAATAACAGCAAAAGTTGGTGAAACAGTAAGACTATTTGTAGGAAATGGTGGACCTAACTTAGTGAGTTCATTTCATGCAATCGGAGAGATATTTGATAGAGTACACGTAGAGGGGGGAGATTTAATTAATGAAAACGTTCAGACCACTTTAATTCCTGCAGGAGGAGCAGCAATTGTAGAATTCAAAGTTAATGTACCTGGAACATTAGTTTTAGTTGATCACTCTATCTTTAGAGCGTTTAACAAAGGAGCGCTTGGAATGTTAAAAGTAGAAGGAAATGAAAATGAAAAAGTATTCGCTGGAAAAATTAGAGAAGGTATTTATTTACCAGAAGGTGGTACTATTCAAACTATGCCAAAAGGTAAACCTAAAAAAGAAATCATTGAAAATAAAACAGTTGCACAGCAGATAAATGATGGAAAAAACATCTTTACTAGAACTTGTTTTGCATGTCATCAATCAGAAGGTCAAGGTATTGAAGGTATTTTCCCACCACTTGCTAAATCAGATTATTTAAATGCTGATGTGAACAGAGCCATAAAAACAGTTATTAACGGATTACAAGGCGAAATAACAGTTAATAATGTAAAATACAACTCAATTATGACAAGCCAAAATCTATCAGACCAAGAGATTGCTGATGTATTAACTTACGTATACAATAGTTGGGGAAATAATAAAAAAGTAGTTTCGCCTCAAATGGTTAAACAAAATAGATAAAATGTTTTTTCTTGATAAATCAATTATTACCGCAGTCTTGTGTTTTTTCTTCTTATCATGTTTTTCGCAAACACAGACGCAAATGTTAACTATCAAAAGTGGAACTTATGTTCCACTTTATGGTAGTACAGAAGAAGGTTATGTAAAAGTTGATGCTTTTCAAATAGATAAATATCCAGTAACTAACGAACAATATCTACAATTTTTAAAAAAGAATCCTGAGTATCAAAAATCAAAAGTAAAAGCCTTATTTGCAAATAAGAGCTATTTGTCGCATTGGATAGGAGATTTAGATTATGGTGATTTAAAAGAAAATGCTCCCGTAACAAATGTATCTTGGTTTACAGCAAAAAAATATTGTGAACTACAAGGTAAGCGTCTACCTACAATGGATGAATGGGAATATGTAGCAATGGCAGATGC
Organism: Myroides injenensis M09-0166; assembly: GCF_000246945.1. Taxonomy (GTDB): domain Bacteria; phylum Bacteroidota; class Bacteroidia; order Flavobacteriales; family Flavobacteriaceae; genus Flavobacterium; species Flavobacterium injenense. Next base: position 16,404 of record NZ_BAEX01000015.1, on the reverse strand, counting down.
AAAAAATATGGATGCAAGAGCTAAGGAAGAATATAATAAATACATATTAGCATGGTATGAAACTCCAAAAACATTTAACAATGCAGTAGGAAGTACTTTTAAAAATTATTGGGGGGTATACGATATGCATGGACTCATATGGGAATGGGTTTATGATTACAATTCCATTTTCTTATCTGGTGAAAGTAGAAAAGATAAAGGTAACGATGAGAATCTATTTTGTGGCAGTGCATCCATTAACGCATCAGATTTAATGGATTATGCCGCTTTTATGAGATATGGCTTTAGAGGAAGTCTAAAAGCAAATTTCACTACTAAAAACTTAGGCTTTAGATGCGCTAAAGACCTTTAAAAATTAAAAGCAATGAAAAAAACAACATTAATAGCTATAGCATTAACTCCTTTCTTACTTTTTACAAATTGTAAACAAGAAAACACAAAGGCAGAGAATAATTCCGAGGCAATAGAGCAATCTTCTCCTGCCTCTCAAGAAATAAGTGATCTATCAATTTACAATCTTCCATCAACATGGACGACACAAGACGGGAAAGATATAGAGTTAAAAGATCTAAATGGAAATGTATTAGTGATGGTAATGATTTACACTTCTTGTAAAGCTGCCTGCCCAAGGTTAGTAGCAGATATGAGAAATATAGAACAACGTGTGCAATCCAAAAACAATGACAAAATAAAATATATTCTAGTGAGTATAGATCCAGCAGTAGATACCCCTGAGAGATTAAAAGAATTCGCTAAAGAAAACCTTATGGATGGTTCGCAGTGGATATTTTTGAGATCTTCAGATGATAATACAAGAGAATTTGCTGCAACATTAGCAGTTAACTACAAAAAAATATCACCTATAGATTTTTCACATTCCAACATTATAAGTGTATTTAATGGTACTGGAGAGCTAGTTTACCAACAAGAAGGATTAGGTGTAGATTACGCTCCTACTGTTAAGGCTATTGAAGAACAAGCCGCCAAATTATAATAATAATTTTACATCATATAAAAAAGGGAAGAGATCTATTCTTAAATGAATAGATCTCTTCCCTTTTCCTTTACTATATATTTTTTTAAATACCACCATATCTAACAAAGCTCCCAAGAATTAGCATTACAATACTTATAGTTGTAACAGACAGAATATGAAATGTCATTAATGGCAACATTTTAATATTGTTTTTTAATCTTGGCAATACATAAAACTGAGCACTCAATGCAAATAAGACAATTGCTATTAGACAACATAATTTTAAAGACACCACTCTTTCAATTGGCGTCTCAAAAGAAAACCAAGAACCTATTTTAACGCTATATATATAAGCCATTCGCACACCAGTAACTAACATAATCAGCAATGCCGGCATACCTATCCACTCATATCTACTCTCAAAATTAAATAGTTTATCTACCGCCTTCTCCTTCCAGACTTGAGGCAGTATTACAGTACTTAACAAGATATGACCACCTACCCAGATTGTAGCTCCTAGCAGGTGAAAGATTAATAAAATATGTAATTCATTCATAATATTATCTTTTTAAAAGTGATGAAAATAATATACAGGTTATACTAAGTGGAAATAAAGCTGAAGCCCAAAATATCCACATGGGAATAGTAGGAATCAAAACTCCCCAAAAGTAACCTTGTCCACCCATTACTAATAATAATAACTCACTACTGAAAAAAGCAAAAAGCAGTAAGACAATACCTATCTTTGAAAGTATATTAATAGCAATAAATTTACTCTTTACAAGCATCCACAGTCCAAATCCACTTAAGACACCTAACATATTCAAATGAATAAAACCAATAATCCAACTGCGTAAAGCTTTTAAAGAAATAGCTAAAGTTTCCCACACCCCCCCTAATTGAACAAAAATTCTAATTGTAAAACAAAAAGCTGCTAATAATAACAAACTTTTTATATAAATAGTATCGTCTTTTTTGTGTTCTTTCCAGTAAGTCTTATAAGGACCAATTAGATAACTAAATGCACACAGTTGTAATACAACGCCTATGCCATTAATATAATGTAGTAAAGGATATTTTACATACCAACTTAGAGGTAAAGCGTACGTCAATACTATGGAAATACACCATGTGACATAAAAAGTTTTATATCCTTGTATCTCTCTACCATTAAATAAATAAGAAAACATTAAAGCTAAGAATGCTGTTAAAAACCATCCATCAAACTGAAAATGCAAAAAAAACTGAATACATATTTGATAAAATGCACTTGCCTTTCCTAACATTCCAACAGCTGGTCCTAAAAACCAAACTCCTAAAGTAGAGAACGTCATAAAAAATAATGCTGTCTTTAATAAAAGAGCCTCTTGCTTAGTTTGTGTACTATGTTTTCTCCACAGATGAATAACAAAAATGTAAGAACAAATAATGTGTAATGTTGAAAAGGAAATAGATGCTGCTGCATATCCTTGAAAAGGAAAAGTAACTGCCATTCCTAACACAGCAAATTGTGTTACCCAAAATAAACGTTTATAAAATCGATCCTCTATAGGTTTCTTAATTCCAAATTTCTCAATCAATAGCACATAGACTAATAAATATAACCAACCTAGTAGAGCTATATGTGAATGAGTATGTAATACATATAAAAAAGTTATCCCTTCTATCGGAAAAACAAATAGCGCTCTTAATAATAATCCTAATAAAGTCGCTAATAAAAAATTTAATAAGGGAACTATGTAATAGATCGGTTTCATAATTGTAAAGGTAAAAAGTGCCTTATACTAAGATAAGGCACTTCAATAACAAACTAAAACATTATTCAAATTTTTGTTCCAATACTACCGCACTTGGGAATAAAATATTATTTTCTAAATGGATGTGTTTATGTAAATCCTCTTCAAATTCTTTTAGCATTGCATAAGTAACCTTATACGTATTACAAGCATCTGCAGGAGGAGTATAATTATTGGTCAAAGCAGCTATTTTTCTAAATCGCTCACCTTCCCCATCGTGTTCATGCATCATCATAGCTACAGGATTTTGTACAGAACCAAAATGAGGCGTATCTAATTCTCTACCACTAATTGTAGCATCTACCATTTTTCGAATAAATGGGAACAGCACTAATTCCTCTTTTTTTAAATGCTGTGACAATTCCTCTGCACAACCTATAAATAACTCATTAATTGCAAATAACTCAGGATGTCTATCACCATGTACTTTACATAGTTTATTTAAAAACTGCAATAAAACAGGTATTTTCTCTTCTACATATCTATGATGAGTTTTCTCAATATAATCAGCAAGTAAATCAAGAGGCCATTGTCTGAAGTCAATATTATTTTCTGCTTTTTGACTTAATAAACGATCGAGCTCGTCTTCCACATCTGCTTTTCTTATCTTTTTTTTATCGCATACTTCATCTAAAGTACGACCTCCTTTACAACAAAAATCTATTCCATATTTATTAAATATTGCTGCTGTTCTAAAATCTTGTGCTACATATGAGCCCACTGTTCTATTTTCCATAATCATTTCTTTTTAAGTGTTAGTTTAAATATAAATATTACAATAGCTACAATTCCCACGGTGAATATTACATCGCCAAACGTTCTCATCCATTTTAATGTAACCATCGTTGGATGCTGCATTAACTCACTTGAGCGAGCATACCACATACCATGTTGTATACTTTCGATTGCCTGCCAAATTCCAATAGGCAACAAGCTCATTAATGCCATTAAGAGTAGACCTAAATTAAGTCCCCAAAAACCAATTCTCAATAACTTATCGTCCCATTGAACTTTATTGTATATACTTCTCAACACAAATAACATTAATCCAATACCCAACATTCCATACACTCCAAATAAAGCGGTATGTCCGTGAAGAGGTGTAGTATTTAATCCTTGTACATAGTAAAGTGCTATAGGTGGATTAATAATAAAACCAAAAACACCAGCTCCTAAGAAATTCCAAAATGCTACAGAAATCATAAAGTACAGAGGCCATTTATATCCTTGTAACCAACTTTGATGTTTAGAAATTTTATAATTTTCATAAGCTTCATAGCCAATCAATGTTAATGGCACAACCTCTAGTGCACTAAATGTAGCACCTAAAGCCATTATTGCGGTAGGAGTTCCACTAAAATACAGATGGTGGAATGTTCCTATAATACCTCCAGACATAAAAATTATAGTTGAAAACAAAGCACCATTTGTCGCAGTTTTAGTTTTAATAAGCCCCATACGAACAAATAAAAATGCTAATACTACAGTTGCAAATACTTCAAAGAAACCTTCTACCCATAAATGCACTACCCACCATCTCCAATATTCTGCTATAGCTAAGTTTGTTTGTCTTCCCCACATTAATCCAGCACCATAAAATAACGCTATTGCACCACATGATACTAAAAACAATATTATAAGATTTCTATGGCTTCCTTTAGTTCTTAATACTGGCAATAATGGGCGAATCATAAGTGCCAACCATATAAATAACCCAACAAATAAGAATATCTGCCAGAAACGTCCTAAGTCAACATATTCATACCCTTGATGACCAAACCAAAAATTCTGTACAAGATTTAACTTTTGCATTACTCCTAGCCATTGTCCAAACATTGATCCTAAAACAATAATAATTAAAGCAAAGAATAAAAAGTTTACACCAAAAACTTGATATTTAGGATCTTTACCACCTACAGCAGGCGCCATATATAATCCCGTTCCCAACCACGCTGTTGCAATCCAAAAAATTGCTAATTGCGTATGCCAAGTTCGTGAAACTGAATAGGGTAGTATTTGATCTAACGGTATACCATATAAACCTTGTCCCTCTACACCATAATGGGCAGTAACAATTCCTAAAAGAACTTGTAAAACCATTAATAAACTCACTACCCAGAAGTAACGTTTTACTAAAAGCATACTTTTAGTAGTTACCCCATTAGACATAGGGTCTTTTTCTGGTCTTAATTCTTCTTCTTCTTTCTTAGAGGCAACATGATAATAAACGAGAATCCCTACAAAAAATATTAATAGTATAATACTCACACCTGACCAAGCTAATAAAGGTGTTGTCGCTTTATTACCTACTAAATCTTCTGCTGGCCAATTATGAGTATAACTAATATCACTACCAGGACGGTTTGTTACGGTTGCCCAAGTTGCCCAAAAGAAGAATGCATTCATCTGTTTTATTCTAACTTCATCTGTTAGGGTATTCTTAGGAATTGCATAATCCTTACGCAACTGTGTAAATTCAGTATCATCAGTAAATAACTTACTGTAATAACTATTTAAAAACTGGCGTGCTAAATCTCTTTCTGCTGAAATTGTCAGTACACCTGTAGATTTATTATAAGTATTTTCTCTTATTGAATTTTGTAATTTTGCTTTAATAAATGCTTGTTCCTCCGCTGTTAGGTGGTCAAACTCTTTATCATAAATCGCTTGTGAGTAGTAATCTAATAAGAATAATGCTTCTCTGTGCAAATAATCGGCTGTCCAGTCAGGCGCTACATAAGCTCCATGTCCCCATATAGAACCTACTTCTTGTCCTCCAATACTTTGCCAAACATTTTGCCCATCCTTAATATCTTTTTCTGTCAGCACAACTTCTCCTTCTGTTGTCACAACTTCTTTTGGAACGGGAGGTGCCTCTTGATAAATTTCTATACCAAAATAACCTAAAACACCAAATGAAAATAGCATTACTATCGCAAACGCTATCCATAGTTTTCTTTGATTTCTATCCATAACTAATAGAAGATATTTTTGTCCTTTATTGTTTTAAAAAAATGGGGAGATACTCCCCCTACCTATTAAATCTTTAAAAAAGTATCACCAGACTTGGTACCTTTGGCTAATTCTTCTAAAGTAGTTGTCTCAAGCATCTTTCGAAGTCCCTCACGAATTACCTTAAATTTATCATGAACTGGACAAGGATGAATTTCAGAACACTGCGCAAGTCCTAAACCACATCCTTTATAGATAGCATCTCCATCAATAATATTTACCACTTCACAAAGTTTGATTTTATCTAATCGATCTACAGGAATTTCAAATCCGCCTCCTACGCCTTTTATCGAATCAATAATACCACTCCTTGAAAGCTTTTGTAATATTTTAGCTGTAAATGCTTCTGGTGCATCAATTTCTTTTGCAATCTCTTTAAAGCCTACGCGCTCACCCTTTAAAGATGATGCAGCAACAAAAATGACGGAACGAATAGCATATTCACAACCTTTAGAAAACATATTCTATACTTTTATATATGCAAAGATAATAATTAATCTATACATAAAAGACTTTTTTATCTTTTATTACAGCATTAAAAAAAGCCTATACATTAAAATATTAATATATAGGCTTTTAATTTTTTTCTATCTGAAAATAATATCTGAAACTACTTCTTTTTTCAATTCTTCATTAAGCATTGAAATAATCTTTGACTTACCATAAGTCAACTCCTCTCTTACAATGGGTGAAGATAAAGATACATACAGAATATCCCTCTTTAAAAACAACTCTAAAGTATAATTAGCAATACCAGGGCCTAATAAATCTCTCCACGCTTTGCGTACATCCAAATTATCAATTCCAGTTTCTAACCGATTCTCTTTAATAATAATTTTTAAGATATCCTGTACACTACTTTCCTCTCGTAGTCTTTTATTTATATCAAACTTTTTCAAAATACTATTTCAAACTAAATGCTACTGGACGTTTATAATAATAAAGAATATCCTGTTCGTTTTTCACTACTAAATGTTCTTTATTTAATTTCACCAATTGCTCTTTCCACTCAGAATATTCAGTCTTATAATTAAGCCAACTTTTCCCTTCAACTTGTTCAATTACAAAAGATTCTGGAACTTCATTTGTAAGGTATTCACCATTGAATTGAGGCATAACTTTTTGTCGTAATCCATGATTATTATCCTTCAACTCAAAAAAATCAATTGTACCATTAATGGTATAATCTTTCTCCTTTCCATCTGGCAGTTTTACTTTTTCAATTTCCCAATACCCATTTAGATTAACTAAATCGTCATTAGAAATGCCTTGTCCACAACCTATTACTAATAGCAGTGAACAAAGAGAAAAAACGTATTTAATAAAATTCATATTTGTAATTATTTAAAGAATGAATCTACAAACTCATACTTATTAAACACTTGTAGATCTTCAATACCTTCTCCTACACCAATGTATTTAACAGGAATCTGGAATTGATCAGAAATACCAATAACGACACCACCTTTAGCTGTTCCATCTAACTTAGTTACTGCTAGAGAAGTTACTTCTGTTGCCACTGTAAATTGCTTAGCTTGTTCAAAAGCATTCTGCCCCGTAGAACCATCTAGGACAAGCATTACATCATGAGGTGCATCAGCAATCACTTTTTGCATTACACGTTTAACTTTAGAAAGTTCATTCATCAAGTTAACCTTGTTATGTAAACGACCTGCAGTATCTATAATAACTACATCTGCATTTTGTGTAACCGCAGATTGCAAAGTATCAAATGCAACAGATGCAGGATCACTACCCATCTGTTGTTTTACTAATGGTACACCTACTCTATCAGCCCATACTTGTAATTGATCGATAGCTGCAGCTCTAAAAGTATCAGCAGCTCCTAAAACAACGTTTAAACCAGCTTTCTTAAATTGGTAAGCTAATTTACCTATTGTTGTAGTCTTACCTGCACCATTAACCCCTACCACCATTAAGACATAAGGCTTCTTATCTTTAGGAATTTCAAATTCAGTTGCCTCACCAGATTTAGTTTCTGATAAAAGTGCCGCTATTTCTTCTCTCAAAATAGCATTTAACTCATCAGTTCCTACATATTTATCACGTGCTACTCTTTCTTGTATTCGTTCAATAACTTTCAATGTAGTATTAACACCTACATCAGAAGAAACTAAAATCTCCTCAAGATTATCTAGTACATCATCATCTACTTTTGACTTACCTGCTACTGCTTTAGTAAGCTTTGAGAAAAAAGATACTTTAGACTTTTCAAGTCCTTTATCCAGGGTTTCCTTCTTCTCTGAAGAAAATAATTTCTTAAAAAAACTCATATTGCTCTTATTTTACTAATACAAATATAAAAAATATAAGCTAATACCATTTGCCTTTAAAATAACAAACTTCCATTATTTTTATTATTGGTCAAATCCCTAAATTAAAAATAACAGAATAGCTTAAAACAAAAAAAAGCTGCCCATAAAGACAGCTTTTCAAGATTTTTATAATGGTAAAATTACTTCTTGTTTAAGAAATCATCTACGAAATCAGGAGCCATAACAGATTCAACGAACGTGTAAGCACCAGTCTTTGGAGATTTAACCATTTTAATTGCTTTAGTCAACTTTTTAGAAGAAGTTCTTAAAGTTGCTACGGTTTTCTTTGCCATGACTACTAATTATTTAATTTCTTTGTGAACTGTTACTTTTTTCATGATAGGATTGAATTTTTTGATCTCCAATCTATCAGGTGTATTTTTCTTATTCTTAGTCGTAATGTATCTTGAAGTTCCTGGTAAACCAGACGCTTTATGTTCAGTACATTCTAAGATCACTTGTATTCTGTTACCTTTCTTTGCCATCGTATTCTATTTTTTTATGGTCCGATTATTTTACTAATCCTTTTACTTTTGCGTCTTTTAACACAGCAGTAATACCTTTTTTATTAATTGTTTTTAATGCAGAAGTAGATAATTTCAAAGTTACCCATCTGTCTTCTTCAGCAATGTAGAAACGTTTTTTAACTAAGTTCACAGAAAACTTTCTCTTAGTTTTATTCATCGCGTGAGAAACGTTGTTTCCAACCATTGCTCTTTTACCAGTAATTTCACAAACTCTTGACATTATTTCTTATCTTTTATTTCAATATTCAAAATCAGGGTGCAAAGTAACGAAAAAGAAAATTATTATACAAAAACATTTTCGTTATTTTTTTAATATATCGTTATATATCAACTCTAATCCTTTAGAAATAGCACCATTTATTACTTTTTCCCTAGGTTGACCTAAACTAAACTTTTTTGCATATACTCCCTCACTACTCGCTATACCGATATAAACTGTACCTAAATCCTCTTCTGAATCCCCTTTCGTAGGTCCGGCATTCCCCGTAGTTGAAATGGCATAATCACTTTTAAATTTATCTCGTGCTACTCTAGCCATTTCTATTGCAACTTGTTCACTGACTACACTATATTTTTCTATAAGCTTTTCATCAACACCTAAGACATCAATCTTAGCTTGGCTTGCGTATGGTATAATCCCTCCTTTAAAATAAGAAGATGAACCTGGTAGAGAATTGAACATCACTGAAAATCTTCCACCTGTACAACTTTCTGCAAAAGAAATAGTTTTATTTTGATTTTGCAACTCCTTTATAACTATTTGCGATAAATCTACATCTTCGTACGCTCGAATATAAGGAATTACTGTTTTTGGTATTTTTTTTATTAATTCAGCAATTCTTTTCTCTAAAACCTCTCTATTATCACCTTTAACTGATAATCTTAATCTAACTCTTCCAGGACTTGGTAAATATGCTAAGTGAATATCTTCTGGTAAATTATTCTCCCAATCCTCTAAATATTCAGCTAATAAACTCTCCCCAATACCATAAGTTATAATTACTTTATGCACATTGATATTAGAATAAAACTTACTATTTAAGTAAGGTGCCAATTGCTCTTCAACTATATGCTTCATTTCAAAAGGAACACCTGGTAACGAAACAAACAATGTATTATTCTTGTTCATTAACATTCCTGCTGCTGTTCCTACTTCATTAAATAAAACATGCGCCTTAGATGGTACAAAAGCTTGCTGTTTATTAATTTCAGATATGGGTTTATTAAATATTCGCTCAAGCATAATTGTAATATGATCCAAAACTTTTTGATTACATACCAAATAATCATCAAAAAAGTCGCAGAACACTTTCTTTGTAATATCATCTTTTGTAGGACCTAGTCCTCCAGTCATTATTACAACATCGACCTTGCCTAAATAATTTAATAAAGCCCCTTCTATTGCTTCTTTGTTATCTCCTATGGTAAGCGCACTTACTACTTGAAAACCTAATTGATCTAACTTTTTAGCTAAATATGCTGAATTAGTATCAACTATTTGACCTATTAATATTTCATCTCCAATAGTAATAATTGCTGCTTTCATAGATTATAGATTAAAATCTTTCTTGATCTCTTTACGAGCATCTTTAACGAGTACTTTAAATGACTTAAAAATTTCTTTTACCTCTTTTGTTTTACCTTGATCAATAGTCCACTCATTCATTAATTTTGCCTCGTCCAAAGCTTGATCCATCCCTATATACTCAAGAAATGGTATCAACTTATTAATGTGTTTTTGCACTTTCGAATATGACTTTTCGTCTATACCCTCTTTTATCTTTTGCAAACTGTGTTTAGTTACCTCTAAGAAGTCAACTAACTTTTCTCTTACAAGACTATTGTCATTATTATAATGCTGTAAAAGAGCCCCTAAATCATAATATAAAGCCATATCTCTATTTTACAGTTATGCGAAATACATTATTGCCTCCAATTTCACCTTCTAAAACATCATTTTCATCTACTCTCCCTACTCCTACAGGAGTACCCGTAAATATCAAATCTCCTTTCTTTAAGGTGAAATATTTTGAAGCTTCTGCAATAACCTCATCAATATTCCAAATCATCTGTGCAGTATTTCCTTTTTGAACTACTTCTCCGTTTTTAGTAAGAGAGAAATCAGTATTGTAAATATCTGCTATTTTATCTTTTGGAAGAAAACTGCCTACCACTGCAGAGCCATCAAAACTTTTTGCTTTTTCCCAAGGCAATCCTTTTTCTTTCAATTGCTGTTGAGTATCTCTTGCAGTAAAATCGATACCTACCGTAATTTCATCGTAGTATTTATTTGCAAATTTAGGCTCGATGAATTTACCTACTTTATTAATTTTCACTACTACTTCTATTTCATAATGAATATCATTAGAAAAAGTTGGTATGACAAATGGCATCTGATTTCCTAATAAAGCCGAATCAGGTTTAATAAATAACAATGGCTCTGATGGCCTTTCATTATTTAATTCTTCAATATGTTCAACATAATTACGACCTATACAAACAATTTTCATCAGTGAATATGTTTTTTATTTTTACAATTTACTATTTAATTTTCTCAACTTAATAGCTGTTAATACTTTTTTGGTATACAATGGGAAGTCAGCATTCTGAATCCATCCGTAGTACCCAGGTTCTCGCTCTAGAACTTCATTCACTAATGCTCCCTTATGTTTTCCAAAAGTAAAGATTTCCTCTCCATCTTCGTTCAATGCAATATATCCAGCGAAATCAACACTTTTTTTACGAGTTGTAAACTCAGATAGTGATTTCATGTCATTCTCTAAATCTTCGTATCGATCTAATTGTGCTTTTAGAATTTCGTATGTAGCTGTTGTATCAGCCATTGCCGAATGCGCATTTTCTAAGGACTCATTGCAATAGAATCGATAAGCAGCACTTAAAGTTCGTTCCTCTTTTTTATGAAAAATAGTTTGAACATCTACTGATACTCTATTCCCCATATCAAAATCAACTCCTGCTCTTAACAACTCCTCTACAAGTAAAGGAATGTCAAATCGATCAGAATTAAACCCAGCCAAATCTGAATCTTTTATCATATTGTAAATATGAGGTGCCAATTCATTAAAGGTTGGCTCGTTAGCTACCTGTTCATCAGTAATACCATGAATTTTAGTAGAATGTTCAGGGATTGGCATACCAGGGTTAACTAACCATGTTTTACTCTCTTTATTTCCATTTGGAAATACTTTTAATATACCTATTTCGACGATTCTATCTTTCGCAACATCTATACCTGTTGTTTCTAAATCAAAGAAACAAATAGGTCTATGTAATTTCAACTCCATTATACTAAATTGTTTAATGACAAATATAAGAAATGTTAATCAGTACCTTTAAAACTATACAATGAAGTTTTCAGAAAAACTTTCATTTTAAGTAATAACCTTATTATCCATAAGAAATAGCTTTTAAAATCGAGTTCTCGTTTAAAAGCACTTTTACTATAAAATTTAATTGATAAAATAAGCCCCCTAAATATAGATTTCGTCAACACTGCTTCAACACTTCTTCAACATTGCTTCAACAAAACCCTATAAAACCGAGGCAATCTTGACGTATTGTTGAAGCGGTGTTGAACCAGTTAGCCATAAACATCACATTATTAGATATTTAAGCAGTGATTTTTCACTTAATTAAGGACACAAAAAACACAGCTTAAACAACTAAAGCACTATATATCAGTACATTAAATAAAAATAATCCCAAAAAAAAATTAGTGCGTTTTTTTATTAAATAGTTAAAGAATATGTATTCATAATTTTGAATATCAACTAATAAATAGATAGTTACAAAATAACGTTTCAGTTTAAATACAGTATACAAAAAAGGAGTTCTCTTTATTTATAAGAGAACTCCTAATAGTCAAAATAAAACGAATAACTACTACATTACCTTTTCATCCTCAAATGGTGATTTCTTAACATCGTCAGGAATATCACTTGATAAACTTCCTAGGAAAGCAACTATATCATCAATTTGTTGATCTGATAATTCAACATTATTTTGTAATTTACCCATAATCTTTACCGCTTCTTTCAACTCTTTGACAGACCCATCGTGAAAGTATGGAGAAGTATGAGTTACATTTCGTAGACCAGGAACTTTAAAGAAGTATTTTTCTGTTTCATTGTTACTAATATCAAATAACCCATTATCTACTTTTTCTGATTCTGTATATTTCCAATACTCATGATAAACTCCAAACTTTTGGAACATTTGTCCTCCCATTGCCACACCATTATGACAAGTAATACATCCTGCAGTAATAAAAGAATCTAGTCCTTTTTTCTCTTGAGCTGTTAAAGCTGCCTCATCCCCTTCTAAATATTTATCAAATCTACTTTCTGGCATTAAAGTACGCTCAAAAGCACCTATTGCATTAGTTAGATTATTAAATGTAATTGGATCTTTGTCCCCTTTATAGACATCGGCAAACATCTTCTGATACATCTCTACTTTCTTAATGCGCTCTACTAATTGCTCTTCACTCTTAATATTGTGCTCTACTGGATTTAGAATAGGTCCTCCTGCTTGCTCTTCCACATCTTTAGCTCTACCATCCCAAAACTGCATTTTATGCAATGCCGCGTGAAAAACAGTAGGTGAATTACGACCTCCTAAAGATCCATCATCTCCAGGCGAAAAAGTTTTGTTATCCACACCATAAGTATTTAAATCATGACAAGAATTACAACTTATATTCCCTTCACCAGATAATCTGGTATCAAAGTATAGATATTTTCCTAATTTCACTTTATTATCAGCTGGTATTTCATATTCAACTGATGATAATGGTTGAAACAATACTTTTGCTTTTGCTAGTAATTCAGATTCTTGTTTTTCCCCTTGTTTATTTTGTGAGTTGTCTCCTTTTTTACATGCTACAAATGAACACATTATAGCTAGCATTATTACTTTTTTCATTGCGCTTATTAATTTGTCGTTATTAGTTTATTTTCATCTAATTTACCCTTAGATTACTTGATAACATATGATAAATATCAACAATTCACACATTGCGCATAACATAATTTGACAAACAAAAACTTAATAATTATTTAATAAATAGAATCAATAAAAACATATTTTATATTTTTATTTTGTTTTTTATAATATTAATTCTATTTTAGTCTTAACCAATCTTACAATCATGAAACATTTATTAATCCCAGTACTTCTTTTAGTAAGTTATTTTTGCTTAACAAGTTGTCAAACGACTGAGACTATTGTTTCTTCTCCGTACCTATTAAACAAAGAAAAAGCAACTGTATTTTCAGCAAAAACATTCTTATTTAAAAACTATTTTTTCACATTCAAAAATGGGCAAGCAACATTAATATACCAACAGGACAAAAAATTAAACAAAGATGCTCAACCTGTGTTTTTACCACTCGTAGAAAATAAAAACGCTAAAAAGTACCAAGAATTTACTGATGCTAAAAATCAAATTGTAGTAAAAATAATTAATGATCATGAAGTGCGTCTACAATTAGATAAAGCTAGATACACACTCTATACTTCTAAATTTCTAGAAGAAGTAAATGCTGATACAGAAAAAATATTAGCTGATATAGCTATTTGGAGAGATGCTAAATATTAATGATGGATTGCAAAATTGTCATCCATCATTAATACTTGATATTTATTAAAGAGCAGGTTCATAATTTTTTATTTCACTCAACAACCACTCAGGTATTTCAATTGTCTTTTTCTCAGAAATATCAATCATAACTTGTATACTACTTCCTATAGCATGGACGATTGGTTTTCTATCTTCGTCATCACTTAAGATTGCATATTCAATATCAAAACTTTTTGAACCTAATTTAGAAATCCTAACTCCTATTCTAGGATTGCGTGCAGTAAGTTTTATTTCTTTTAAATAATTACATGATATATTGGCTATAACAAACATGTGTTTAGTCCAATCCCAAGTTTTACTTACTTCATTCATATACTTTCCTCTACCTATCTGAAAGTACTCAATATAATTAACATTATTTACATGCCCTAATGCATCCAAATCATTCCATCTAATTTCTAAGGGACAATAAAATCGATAATTGGTAATATCAAAATTCATAATCTATAAGTTTTTTTAGCTTAGTAAGGTATGAAAATCAATTTAAAAGACAAGTTACGGCTCTACTTTATATTTTCTTCTTCCTCTCTTTTTTTAAGCAAATCAGTGAAGTCATACTTTAATAATCTCCATTCTTTTTTAGGAGTAAAGCGTTTTATAACTGTCAAGGTAAGATTTGTATTCAAAATGCTAGACTGATAATCATCTTTAAAACTAACGTATAAATTATTCACTAAAGAAGATACACCTATTATCCAATCTTCCGACTGATACATAACCGAAAAACGACCTGTTACTTGTGGATTAACCCTAAATGTCGTTTCGTTGGATTCAAGATTTTTATCAAAAACTCCATTAATACCCACTGAAAAAGATCCTGCCAGCAATAGATTTTTCAATGGTACCCAGTTATAGCCATAGCCTATATTAGGACCAAAATTATAGGATACGCGGTCATAATCCTTTAGCTTTTCTCTTACTTCAGGTAAATTTTTTATTTTGTTGTAAAACAACCCACCACCAAGTAATAAACTACCTGCTGATTTGACCTGCTTTTTACTTTGATCAAACGCGGCTGCAGCTGAATAGCGTTTGTTATTAAAGATATATTGCCCCGAAATCCCATAATAATTTATACTCAAACTATTAAATAAATTGTAGGGTTTGTTTTTGTCTCCTTCTAAGTAAAAACCTTTATATCTTTGGTAATACAAATCAATTACCATTCTCTCTCCATAATAGTGATATTGAAGATCTCTGGACTTAGTCTTTCCCTTTTTCTTATCCCTTAAAAAAGAAAAGCCATAACTGTAGCTTAAGGAAGAGTTCTTCCATGAGAATCCTACGCCAATGTTTATAGGTTTATTAGGCAAAAACTTTTCTGAATCTTTCTCTTGTAATTCATACTCAAAAGAAAGATTATCATTCGCTAGATACAATTTTACCCCATAAATATGTTTATAATTTTTTACATATAAACTATCTTGTTGTGCAATACAAAATTGACAGACAAAATAAAACACAATAAGAATTAACCATTTATTTGACAAATGCGAAAATTTATATATTAATAAAACGATGTAAAAAATACTTATAATAAGATAAGTAGATGCTCATCACAAAACTAATAAAAAAAGGGTTGTTTGATATCAAACAACCCTTATAATAGTGATTTACAAATTCTACTCTAATTAAACTAGCTCGTCTTCTAATTCTAGTTCTAATTCATGAAACTCGTCAAAGTTAACGGTCTCATTACATTCCTTCTCTAAATATTGCTCTTTTCCTGAATCGAATAACACAATATTCAAACGTTTAAACAATAAGTCAAGCATTCTTTTTTGGCCTTCAGCATCTAAATCCATCTTCATTTTTACCAAATGTTCCTTTGAATCATTGCTTTTCTCTAAATCAACACATAGTAAAGTAATTTCAAAATTACTTACTCCTGTTAATGAAACACCAACTACTTTAAATTTTTCAGGATTAACATCGAAGTACTCCCCAATACTGCTGATGTAATTTCCTTTTTTTGCAGCTATCAAATCTGAGATATCTGCAGCTACACTTCCGTAGAAGTCATTGTACTGTACTTTTGCTTTCATAAACAACAAATTTTAATTTTTCTTTTCGTTAACTAAGATACTAAAACATT
>NZ_BAEX01000016.1 GCF_000246945.1 Myroides injenensis M09-0166 | reverse complement strand
TTTTTTTGGTATCCATAAAGGAATTATTTTGCTTGTGTAAATTCTAAGTTTACTGATACTTTAACGTCTTTTGCAATTGCTTGTCCTGATGGATCGTAATTTACGTCAAAATCAAAACGATTAATTGTAGTTGTAGCTTGGAATCCTAACTTACTGTTTCCTTGTCCATCATCTTTTAGTAAACCTCCATAAGTTAAATCAAATGTTACTGGTTTAGTAATATCTCTAATTGTTAAGTTACCTGTAAGTTTATATTGATCTTTTCCAGTTTTCTTAATTGATGTACTTTCAAATTTCATAGAAGGATATTTCTCTGCATTAAAGAAATCATCTGTTTTTAAATGATTATCTCTCATTTCTACTCCTGTATTGATACTATTGATATCTACAGTGAAATTAAAAGTTCCTTTTGTTATATCATCTGCTGTTCCATCGAAAGTGCCTTCATATTTGTCAAAACGACCATCTACAAAAGAAATTCCTAAATGTTTTACAGAGAAGTTAACAAAAGAGTGCATATTATCAACATTCCATTTTGTCTGACCAAATGTAGCTACAGAGATTAAAGTTGCTACAAATAATAAAGCTATTTTTTTCATGATATAAAAATTTTATTGTTTTGTTATTTGATTACAAACCTAATATTAAACTAAGAGATAAGCACTTAATCTACATTAAGAAAGTAAATTACAAAAAAATATTTAATTTTTAAAGGATTGAATATGACTTGATTATTTGTTTGAAAACAAAAGGGTTGCCTCATAGACAACCCTTTTACATATTTATATTTTCAATTAATGACTATAACATTTTCTTTAGCCAATTTTTCATTGAAACTTCATTTTCAATGATTGATTTAAGATCTGCAATCGCAACGCGGTCTTGTTTCATTGTATCACGATGACGAATAGTTACAGTTTTATCTTCTAATGATTGGTGATCAACTGTAATACAGAATGGAGTACCTAATGCATCTGCACGACGATAACGACGACCTACAGCATCTTTTTCATCATATGCTACATTAAAGTCCCATTTAAGATCTTCTATAATCTCTTGTGCTAATTCTGGAAGACCATCTTTTTTAACTAATGGTAATACGGCTGCCTTAGTCGGAGCTAGTACTGATGGTAATCTTAATACTGTACGTGTAGATCCATCTTCTAAAGTCTCTTCTACTAAAGATTTCGAGAATACAGATAAAAACATACGGTCTAGACCTACAGAGGTCTCTACTACGTATGGTACGTAAGAAGAGTTTGTCTCATTATCAAAAAATTGTAGCTTTTTGCCTGAGAATTTCTCATGTGCTTTAAGGTCAAAATCTGTACGAGAGTGAATACCTTCTAATTCTTTAAATCCGAATGGGAAGTTAAACTCAATATCAGTAGCTGCATTAGCGTAATGTGCTAATTTCTCATGGTCATGGAAACGATAATTTTCAGCTCCCATTCCTAAAGATAAGTGCCATTTATAACGAGTGTCTTTCCAGTACTCGTAATATTTCATTTCTTCTCCTGGCTTAACAAAGAATTGCATTTCCATTTGTTCAAATTCGCGCATACGGAAGATAAATTGGCGAGCAACAATCTCGTTACGGAAAGCTTTACCAGTCTGAGCAATTCCAAAAGGAATTTTCATGCGACCTGTTTTTTGAACGTTAAGGAAGTTTACAAAAATACCTTGTGCAGTTTCAGGACGTAAATATAAATCCATTGCTGAATCAGCAGAAGCACCTAGCTTAGTACCAAACATCAAATTAAATTGACGTACTTCAGTCCAATTTTTAGAGCCAGTATCTGGATCAGCAATTTCTAATTCTTCAATTAATGCTTTCACGTCAGCTAAATCGCCAGTATCAAGACCTTTAGCCATGCGCTCAAGAATTGCTTTTTTCTTTGCAAGATATTCTACCACACGAGGGTTGGTAGTTATAAATTCTTGCTCATCAAAAGCTTCTCCAAAGCGTTTTTTTGCTTTTTCGATTTCTTTTTGAGCTTTTTGGTATAATTTTTCACAGTAATCTTCTATAAGAACATCTGCTCTATATCTCTTTTTACTGTCTTTATTATCTATTAATGGGTCATTAAACGCATCTACGTGACCAGAAGCTTTCCAAGTAGTAGGATGCATAAAAATTGAGGCATCTATTCCTACAATATTTTCGTGCATTTGTACCATAGATTTCCACCAGTACTCGCGAATGTTTCTCTTTAACTCAACACCATTCTGAGCGTAGTCATATACTGCGCTTAGACCATCGTATATTTCGCTAGATGGAAAGATATAACCATACTCTTTAGCGTGCGAAATAACGTTCTTAAAAATATCATCTTGTTTTGCCATACTGCAAAAGTAATAAAAGACTTTAATAATAGAAACTTCAAAAACAGCATTTTGATGTTATTAGTACTAAGATTATTGTCTTTTTTGTATTAAATAAATAGTTACTGTTAGTATTCTAATCAAAGTTAGAAAATATTCACGTTTTTCCTATTTCTAACTAGGAATAAGTAGGTTGGTTTTTTTATTAAGAAGATGTGTTTCTTGAATGTTTTGGAGCTAGATGACTTGCAAATTTTGAGATGAGTGATATCGATTGTATTGACAACAATTCAAAACCTCTAAAAGACCACTTCAATAAAGAGAACATTTTTCAGGGTAGTGTTGGAAAACTATAGTTTTATTTAAAGGCCTGGTTATAGTAGTTGCAATACAAAAAATTCCTCTCATCCCTTTTTGTAAAATTAAGTATTCACAAAAGAAAAGAGGAGAGGAATTTAGTTGTAATAAAGTGCTGTCTGAACTATCTAGTAATTGATTGTATTAGATCCAATCTTTTGATCTGAAGTTTTTTAATGTCTCTATGTATTGGGTCATCTCTTGGGGCGTACCTAGTGTAATACGCGTCCATTCTGTTAATGGTGGGAATGGGCGGCCTACTATAATACCCGCATCTTTCATACGATCTATATACTCTTGTGGATCTCCTTTTATGCGATGAAAAATGAAGTTCCCATGACTAGGTAAGTATTCAAGCCCTAAACCATCTAGTGCATCTGTGGTGATCTTCATAGAGTCCTGATTCATTTTTAAACTTTTAGATATAAAGTCTGTATCTTGAATAGAAGCTATACCAGCTACTGCTGTAAGCGTATTTACATTTAAAATTGACATATAAGGGACTAATTCTTTTGCCAATTTAGGAGTAGATATACCATATCCTAAGCGTAGTCCTGCCATTGCAAATATTTTAGAAAATGTTCGTAACACGATGACATTATCTCTTTCTTCTTTCACAAAAGACAGTCCACTAACAAAGTTTTTGTCAGTAATATATTCAGCGTATGCCTCATCAATCATAAAAAACTGCTTAGCCATATTGGCTTGTTTTACCCAGTCCTCAATAGTCACAGAGGAGGTCAATGTACCAGTTGGATTATTAGGATTGCATAAATAACAGATTGATATTCCATTAAAGTTATCAGCAATGGCTTTCATTTTTTTGATATCCATCTGGTAGTTTTCATTAAGTGGTACATAGACTACGTTAATGCCAATAGCTTTTGCGTGTTCAGCAGCTAAAAAAAAGGAAGGGTCTGGAGTTATTAACTGTATCTTTTTTCTTTGTTGCAGTGCATCTATTCCTAATTTATTGATGACAGCACGTATAATGTCTGATGAGCCAACACCTAATGTTATTTCATCTGCTGTTACATGATAGGTAGATGCGATCGTTTCTTTTAATTCAATGATATAGTCATCAGGATATCTATTGACTTTTTGAATATGATCTGCAATCTCTTTCTGTGCTTTAGGAGATAAACCTAGACTATTTTCATTGTAATGTAAATACAATGGTTCATCATTTGTAGAAAATGAAGTAGGCACTTCACTTATTTCTTTTAGAACATTTCTTGCTGCAAGTCCCTGAGTAATAATTGTTCCAGCAAATAAAGTTCCTGATAGTTTTAGAATGTCTCTTCTATTCATAGTAGTATTTTTAACGGTTAACAGTTTTTGATTATTAAGGTAATCATAAAAATAACACAATATCACCTAATAATAGTTGATAGAACAAAAGTTTTTACTCTTATTTATGCGAAAAATATAATTATTACTTTTTTATAGGAGTTGTTTTTTTACATTTATCTCTTAAAATAGAAACTCTTATTTTAAGAGATAAATGAATAGTTATCTATAAGATAACTATTCATTTTCTTTTATTTATTCATCTTCTTCTGTATTCTTTAATTTCATTAAAAGTGTATAAGCACCTTTATCAACAATTTTTTTACCATCTAATTCTGGACTATTTTTTATTTGAATAAACCCATCTTCTTTTGCTCCTATTTTTACGGGAATCATTTGATATGTTTGTTTTTCTACTTCTACAAAGACAAAGTTTTTACCCTCGTAATACACCACACTTTCTTCTGGCAATGCTTTTGTTAATACGGAGTGCGTATCAATATCAGCATTCATGTACATTCCAGGAAGCAGTTTTTTATCGAATTGATGGAAATGGCAATGAACTTCTGTTATTCCTTCATTGTTAACATCCATGCTGATAATAATTATCTCTCCTTCATATTTTTTAGAAGGGTCATTGTTTGTATAGCTTACCACGCGTTGACCTATTTCTAGTTTGTCAACATCTTTCTCATATACTTTTAGATTTAGATGAATATCAGATGGATTAATAAGGTCAAACATAATATCTGAAGGGGTAACATATTTACCTATGTTTACATAGGTATTGCTTACAAAACCAGTTATAGGACTATAGATCGATATTGATTTACTTATATTATCGTGTGTAAGTTTTTCAGGATTAATATTGATTAAACTTAGCTGTTGGGCAAGTGCATTCATAGTGATATGCTGTGTGTTCATTTCATTAAGTGCTTGTTGTAACACTTTGTCGCTACTAGCTTTATTGACATTAAGCTCTTTTTGGCGATCATAATCTAGTTTAGCTATTTCATATTTACCTTTAGCAATTAGGTAATTTTGTTGCAATAAGATATATTGTGGATCTTCCATTGTGGCAATAAGTTGCCCTTTGGTTACCTGCATACCAGGCAATAGTTTAGTGTGCTTTAGATACCCACCAAGTGGGTTTGTAATAGAAACTAAGTTTTGTGGTGGTACATCTATTTTACCATTTAGTTTTAATGTTGTGGCTATTTGACGTTCTGTTAGTGTAGTCGTTACTATTTCTACATTTTTAAATTGAGCATCTGTTAATTGAACTATAGAATTTTCTTCTTTTATATTTTCGATTTGCTCAGTTTCTGTTTCCCCTTTTTTGCATTGGGAGAAAAAGAAAATACTGCATATTGAAGTAATAAGATAGAAGATTTTAATATTGATATATTTTGATTGCATGGCTCTAATTATTAGGTGTTAAGTAGTTGATTTTAATTATATTGTCATTGTACATTTTTAAGGCTTCCAAATAGTTATTTAAAAACGTTAGCGCTTGATTTGTTAACATGACATATTCGAGATAATTAATTTCTCCATTTATATATTGCAATTCAGCTGTTGTAAGGAATGCCGCAGTGTTTTTCAGAGTGATTATTTCATAGTTTTCTAAAATGACTTGGTTGTTATTATGAGAAGTTAATAGTTGTTGATAGTAATTAGCCATATTGTCTTTAGTAACTTCTAATTCGGCTTCGGCAACTGATACCGCTTTTTTTGCTGCTTTAATTTTTGAATGCTGTCCAATAGAAAATAGAGGTAATGATATACCAACTTGGAAAGAATTAAATCGATCGCTTCTGTCGTAATAAACATCATTAGAAGCTAATCCCATAAAGCTACTGTTGGAATAATTTAGTTGTAAATTAGGAAGCTGTTTTGCTTTCTCCACTTTTGTTTGTTCCTCTGCAATCTCATGATTTTGTTTTAAAAGTTGAAGATTTGGATTTTGTTCTAAATCTTCTGGTACTAATGTGAGTATTGCTTTTTTGTCAGTTATTTCAGGAATGATATTATCCTCTGTATTGACTAAATATTTTAGTTGAAGTAATAGTAATTCAATTGATTTATTCACTTCTGCTAACTGCGTTTGGATATTGATTAATTGATTTTGTGCAGTTAGTTTTTCCATAATATTACTTTCTCCTTTTTCTAATCTTAGAGCTGCTTTTTCATAGAAATTAGTATACATGCTATCCGCTCTTAATAGTAGTTGCTTTTTCTCTAGCCAATAAGAGTAGTCATAATAAGTTTGAGTAATTTCTTTTTTGAGTTCGTATACTTTTAAATCTAGATTATATATACTTTTTTGCCATTCCGCTTTATGTACATTTTTTTGTTTTTTGTAAATAGTAGGAAAGGCTAGTTCTTGTGAAATAGAAAATTTGTTGTCTGTATATGGACCATTTATTTGACCAAACTCAGTAGAAAGAACAGTTTGATTAATATCTATTGCAGAGTTTACAAATGCCTCAGCGTATTCTGTTTTTAATTTTTCTGTTCGTATTGTTTTATTATTATCTATTGCCTTTGTAATTGCCTGCTCTAAAGTAACAGAGGTTTGTGCCTGAGTACTCAGTCCTATTAAGAGGAAGCTTGCTATTATTACTGCTTTCTTCTTTCTCAGGAAGTTGAATTTTAGACGTTGTTCAAAAGTGATATACAATAAAGGGAGTACAAATAAAGTTAGAAAAGTAGCAAGTAATAATCCTCCTATAACAACGGTAGCTAATGGGCGCTGTACTTCAGCTCCTGCACCTTTACTTAATGCCATAGGTAAGAAACCAAAAGAAGCTACACAAGCAGTCATTAATACTGGTCGAAGTCTTGTTTTTGCTCCTCGAATGACTACAAAGACTATATTGTTAATACCGGATTTATGTAATCTATTAAATTCCGCAATTAATACAATTCCATTCAATACTGCTACACCAAATAATGCAATAAAACCTACGCCAGCACTAATACTAAATGGCATTCCTCTAAGGGCGAGTAAGAATACCCCACCAATAATTGACAATGGAATAGCTGTAAAGATCATTAAACATTCTCTTACATCTCTAAAGGCAAAAAATAGTAAAACAAATATTAAAACTAAGGCAAGTGGAACCGCAATAGCCAAGCGAGACTTCGCTTCGTTGAGGTTTTCGAATTGTCCTCCATACGTGATTTGATATCCTGATGGTAATGTGATTTGTGATTCCACTTTATTCTGCAATTCTTCTACAATGCTTTGTACATCACGTCCTTTAATATTAAATCCTACAAATATTCGTCGTTGCGCATTTTCTCTTTGAATTTGATTAGGACCTTCTTTTATATCTACTGAAGCGAGTTGATTTAGTGGGATTTGCCCTCCAGAAGGGATAGGAATTAGTATGTTTCTAATGTCTTCAATACTTTTTCTGTTTTTTTCATCCATGCGCACCACCATATCGAAACATTTTTCTCCTTCGTAGACCATACCTGTACTTTGTCCTGCTAATGAAGCGTTAACTACTTTGTTAATTTCATTGATTGACAATCGATATCTAGCTATAGCTTGTCTATTATAATCTATTAGTAATTGAGGCATTCCTGTTATAGGTTCTACATATAAATTAGTTGCACCTTGAACAGTATTAATTATTGAAGCAAGTTTATTTGCTGTAGAAGCTAATGTGTCTAAGTTTTCACCAAATACTTTTACTACTACATCTTGTCGTGCTCCTGTCATTAATTCATTAAAACGCATTTGAACAGGAAATTGAAAGCCTACCGTTATACCCGGTACTTCCTCTAATGCTTTCCCCATCTTCTCTGCTAATTCAGGAAAAGAAGAGGCTGAAGTCCATTCGCTTTTATCTTTTAAAATGACCATCATATCGCTAGCATCCATAGGCATTGGGTCAGTTGGGATTTCAGAGTTACCGATTTTTGTAACTACTTTTTCTACTTCTGGGAAGCGAGTTGTTAATATATGGACTGCCTTTTGTGTACTCTCTATAGTTGTAGTCAGATTACTGCCATTTAATACTTTTGTGTCAACGGCAAAGTCTCCTTCTTCTAAAGAAGGAATAAACTCTCCTCCTAAATTAGTTAATATATAGATTGCACTAATAAATAGTATAGTTACAATAGCATACACTACTTTGGATAACTCCATTACCTTTACTAATGCACGTTCATATATTTTCTCTAGTTTGTTTAATAGACGTTCAGAAAGATTAGGTTTATGTGCTACTTTTCTGCTCATTATAAGTGAACTCATCATTGGGATATAAGTAAGCGAAAGGATAAAAGCTCCTAATAATGCAAATGCTACAGTCTGAGCCATTGGCTTAAACATTTTACCTTCAATACCTTGTAAAGTTAGAATAGGAATATAGACAATTAGAATAATGATTTGCCCAAATACAGCACTATTCATCATTTTTGAAGCTGAATGAACAACTGTCTTATTCATATCTTCTTTTGTTAGATTGACCATTTTCTTGAACCTAGCATTATGAGAGAACTGATGTAATACTGCCTCAACGATAATAACTGCTCCATCGATAATTAGCCCAAAATCTAATGCTCCTAAACTCATTAAGTTTCCACTTACTCCAAATAAGTTCATCATACATATAGCAAACAACATTGCTAAAGGTATTACTGAAGCAACAAGTAGACCTGCTCTAAAATTTCCTAGAAAAAGAACTAAAACTAAGACAACAATTAATGCTCCTTCTGCTAGATTTTTTTCTACTGTTCCGATAGCATTATTTACCATTTTAGTACGATCTAAAAAAGGCTCAATGACAACTCCTTCAGGTAATGTTTTTTGTATTTCAGCAACTTTTGCTTTTACATCTTTGATGACATCGTTGCTATTAGATCCCTTTAACATCATGACTATTGCACCTGATACTTCACCTTGATCATTATAAGTCATCGCTCCATATCGAGTAGCATGACCTATATTTACTGTAGCGACATCTCTTATTAGTAGAGGTAATTCATTTTGGTTTGAAGTAATTGCAATATTCTCAATATCTTCAATTGTAGAAACTAATCCTTCAGTTCTTATATAAAGTACAGTAGGTCCTTTCTCTATATAAGCACCCCCAGTATTTTCATTATTATTCTCTAGAGCTTCGAAAACATCATTAATTGTTATTCCATAAGCATCTAATTTATTAGGGTTTATAGCAATTTCATATTGTTTTAGTTTTCCTCCAAAGCTACTGACTTCAGCTACCCCTTTTACGGATAACAATTGTCGACGCACTACCCAATCCTGGATTGTACGAAGTTCTGTTAAGTCAAATTTATCTTCATATCCTTTTTCAGGACGAACTACATATTGATAGATTTCACCCAGTCCAGTAGATATTGGTCCCAATTCAGGTTGTCCAATTCCTTGTGGTATATCATCTTTGACCTGTTGAAGTCTTTCGGTAACTTGCTGTCTAGCCCAATATACATCAACGTCTTCTTCAAATACAATAGTAACTAGTGAAAGCCCAAAACGTGAAAAGCTACGAATACTCTTCATGCCTGGAATATTACTATTTGCTTGTTCTATTGGGAAAGTCACAAGCCTTTCTATATCTGTAGCACCATAGGAAGGGGCAACAGTAATAATTTGTACTTGATTATCTGTAATATCTGGGACTGCGTCTATAGGAAGTTTTGTGGTCTGGTAAATACCAATACCAACTAGGGCCAATACAAATAGGCCAATGATGAGTTTATTCTTTACAGAAAACTCAATTATTTTATGTAACATAATTAATGTTTGTTAATACATTATAGAAATACACTACGCATATACAAGTGTTTGTGAAACATCTTGTTATGAATAGTTGTTTGTAAAAAAAATGATATGTATTAACAAGTTTTAGGCGGTTGCCAAATGGAAGATAGATAAGTACTCTCTACTTCATCTTCATTGAAAGCATGAATCTTTGTATGGGTTGTATTTATCTTTATACGGTTTATTTTGATTGTGGGAGCAGGGGTTACAATACCAACAAAAGTAATAATGTGTGCATGAGATACAAAAGGTAGCTTTTCATCAATTGGATCTCCTTCTTCTTTGTGACTTTCGCTATAATGTATTTGTAAAAATCCCCAGATACTCAACTCAGGATTATGTGATTTGTGTTCAACATAGTGCTCCACCAATAATGGAAATTTCAACAACTGACCGAACTCAGTAGTTGAAACTAAAAAAATCAGCATAAATAATATGGCTATTTTTCTTCTCACTTTGATGGGTTAAACTTATATAATAGTTATTATGTTCTTTGAACGCTGCAAGTTAATAAATTGATGTTAGTTATAAGGCTAATTATTATTTTTTAATATTATTCTAATATTTTCTAAAGGACAGAATTTATTAATCATTGCTTATATAAAAAGTAATAGGCTATTTATATAAGCAATGTCGTTTTAGGAATTCTTACTATTAAAAGGTTCGAAATTTCGCTCAGTAAAAGCCTCGGTTAGAATATTTGAAGAGCATAACCATTTAATCGCTTCGTTTAAATTATTGCCAATGGAGTATATCATTTCTTCATATCGAGGAAGGATATAATATTTGTTTTTATAATAAATCAACTCATCACCATCAAATGTATCACCTATGCATATTGAATTTAAAACTTCTTCTTTTGTAAGTATATCTTTACCTTCTTCCCAAAAGTAGTATTCATTAATACGGTCTAACCATTGCTGCTGATTAGATTGAATAATATGTGGTAGATAAATTCGAATATATGTACCTCCTAATATCCCACTGCCATAAGTAGTGACATATTCTTTGTAGTCTTCTTCAAAATTACAATGAAGTATATTCTCACAATTTAAAATATCTTCTTTTTCTGCAAGTATTAGTGAAGTACTATTGGTTTGATAATTTGGTATTATTGTAAAACAATCTAATGGCATAAGTTTTTTAGATATAATTATTTTCTATGTTATTTAGCCCTTGTCTTAATTCTAGATTTAGTAAAAACTGTTCATCTGCAGGGATTAAGCGTATGGTACTTTCATCTAAGTTTTTTCCTTCAGCTGTCCATAGAGGAGGGGCAAAATTAAAAACTTCATCTGCACTTATCTCTCTTAAATCTTGTTCTTCGTTTTTCCAATGAAAGCCTTCATAAAACTGCTCAATATTTCCAGAAAAGAAAAAATTGATTAATTGCGAATAATTGACGTCTAAGGGTTCAAAGTCTAATGTATCTGGTGCAAAATAGTAGATATTTCCGACATCCTTACCTAGTATTCCACCATTAATACAGAAATACCCACCTAGTACATCATCAGCAACTAAAAGAAAGCCTGCTTGATCAACAAGTTCATGAGTTGATTTGTTTTTATTCCATTCAGGTAGTGAGCGTTTTAACTTTGTAGATCCACTGCCAAGAATACGTATCCAGCCATTGTTGACAAGTATACCTCCTGTTTCATAAATAATTGCTCCCATTGGAGAATGAGTGGTAACCTGAGTGTTATATAAAGCTAATTCTGCCTGTTCTTTTGAAATTACAGGTAATACTTCTATTGGTCTCGTAGCTTCATTTATCCACTGTTGAACAAGTTCCCAACTGGATTCTTCGCTGTTAATTAATTCGCTAATTGGTCGCATAAATATCTTTTGTGTGTTGTTAAAAGATAAAGATAATAATTATTATATAGCGAGGTAAAACATACAGGAAAAATATAGATTACAAATATTTGTAGTAATAAGGCTAGCCTTATAGTTAATAAATATCGGCTATTATATTAGTCGGTTCTATAAAGTATATAGATAGAATAGATTTTAATGATAAAATAACTAAAACACTTAAAATTGCAATGCTAGCAATAGCTATCTTTCTTGATGACAATGTAAGAGATACGATGCTTAAGGTTAAAGCAATCAAAAATGTTATTCCAATAATAGCCGTTGCATATTGTGTTACTGACGGATATAAGAATAATAATAAACAACAAGAAGAAATTATAAAACTCCCTATACTTAGAAAAGGTCTGTTTTTTGTTTCACGATAAAATGAATTATTCATAGCAAAAATATTTTGAGTGGCTATGTTTGTTTTTTTATAGTGTTTTGTTCAATTGCTTTGCAAAGTTATAATTTATAATTAAATAAAATCAAATAATTTAACTAATGTTTTATTGTAGTGTTGTTTGTTTTGGTAAAAATATAAGTTTAGTATTCTCTTTAGTTGAATTTTTTAAATAAGAAATACGACACAAAGCGAATATTTGTGTCGTATTTCTTATTTACATGCACATTATAAAGGAATATTTCCATGCTTACGTTTGGGTGCTTTTGTTTTTTTATTTTCTAACATAGCAAAAGATTTTAATAATTTTCGTCTCGTCTCATTTGGTAAAATGATTTCATCAATAAAACCTCTTTGAGCAGCTTGATAAGGAGTTGCAAACTTACTTGCATATTCTGCTTCTTTTTCTGCAAGTTTTTCTTTAGGATTATCTGCCTCGCTAATTTCCTTTTTAAATATAATTTCACTAGCTCCTTTTGCTCCCATCACGGCTATTTCAGCATTTGGCCATGCAAAGTTCATATCGGCTCCTATGTGTTTTGAATTCATCACGTCATATGCACCACCATAAGCTTTTCTTGTAATTACAGTCACTTTAGGGACAGTAGCTTCACTTAAAGCATATAGTAATTTTGCACCATGCACAATAATACCATTCCATTCTTGATCCGTTCCTGGTAAAAAGCCAGGGACATCTACAAGGACTAATAATGGAATATTAAAAGCATCACAGAAACGCGTAAATCTCGCTGCTTTAATAGAACTATTAACATCTAAACAACCAGCTAAAAACATCGGGTTATTTGCAACTATGCCAATACTTTTTCCTCCGAGTCTTCCAAAGCCAACTACAATATTTTCTGCGAAATTTTTATGTATTTCAAAGAAAGAGTCTTCATCTATTATATTTAGAATTACTTCTTTCATATCATACGGTTTATTCGAACTTTCAGGAATAATATTATCTAAAGTATATCTTAGTTCATCAGTAATAGTATAAGTTGTACTTGGTGTTTTCGACTTATTGTTTTGAGGTAGGTAAGACAGCAGAGTCTTTATATCCTCTAAACACGCCACATCATTTGATGAGGTGGTATGGGCTACTCCTGATTTTGTAGAATGGGTAATAGCTCCTCCTAATTCTTCTGAGGTTACTTCTTCGTTAGTTACTGTTTTTACAACGCTAGGCCCAGTTACAAACATATAACTTGATCCCTCTACCATCATTGTAAAATCGGTCATAGCTGGTGAATAAACCGCTCCTCCTGCGCAAGGTCCCATAATGGCAGATATTTGTGGAATAACACCTGATGACATTACATTTCTATGAAAGATATCAGCATAGCCAGCTAATGAACGGACTCCCTCTTGAATGCGGGCGCCTCCAGAATCATTTAATCCAATCATAGGTGCCCCATTTTTTAATGCCATATCCATTATTTTGCAGATTTTTTCAGCATGTGTTTCTGATAATGCTCCTCCAAACACTGTAAAGTCTTGTGCAAAAATATAGACTAAACGCCCATTTATAGTTCCATAGCCTGTTATTACACCATCTCCATAAAACACTTCATTTTGCATATTAAAATCTGTTGTACGATGTGTAACGAACATTCCTATTTCTTCAAAGGAGCCTCCATCCATAAGATATTCTATACGTTCACGAGCAGTTAACTTACCTTTTTTATGTTGTGTATCTATTCTGTGCTTTCCACCACCTAATCGCGCTTCAGCTTGCAGTTCTTGTAATTTTTTATTATTTGCATTCATAATTTTTTGTGTGGTTAGTTTGGTAATTTTAGTTGTTTTTGATCTTCAAGATATTTCTGAAGTGCGATATAAGCAGCTATTTCTGCTTCTTCTTGATGTTGTTTTTTCAAGAGTTCACTATTGTAATACTTTTTCACAAAGTTGGTATCATATCGTCCTTCTTTAAAGGCATTATGTTCCATTACAAACTTACCAAAGGAGAGGGTTGTGCTTATTCCTTTTACTTTGTAGTTATGAATTGCATTAATCATTAATTGTATTGCTTCTTCACGAGTATTGGCATAAGTTATTAATTTAGCTAACATAGGGTCATAGTAAATAGGGACGTCCATTCCTTCATCTATTCCATTGTCAACTCTAATGCCTTTTCCATTAGGAAGCTTATATTCTTCTAGAAATCCTATACTAGGAAGAAAATCATTTAGCGGATCTTCCGCATATATACGCAATTCAATGGCGTGCCCTTTAATTTTTAAATCACTTTGTTGAAAGGGAAGCTTTTCACCACGTGCAATACATATTTGCATTTCTACTAAGTCTAATCCTGTAATGGATTCTGTAACAGGATGTTCTACTTGTAGTCTTGTGTTCATTTCAAGAAAGTAATAGTTGAGGTTTTCATCTAAAAGAAATTCAACAGTACCAGCGCCAACATAATTACAGGAAGCAGCTACTTTTATTGCAGCTTCTCCCATTTGTTTTCTAATAGTATCACTTAAAACAGAGGAAGGGGCTTCTTCTATTACTTTTTGATGGCGTCTTTGTATGCTACATTCTCTTTCAAATAGATGGACTATATTACCAAATTGATCTGCTAGTATCTGTATTTCAATGTGACGAGGAGAAGCAATATATTTTTCTATAAAGACAGAACCATCACCAAAAGCATTAGTCGCTTCTGAAATAGCTCTATTCATTTGTGATTCGAATTCACTTTCATCTTCTACTATACGCATTCCTTTTCCCCCTCCTCCAGCAGATGCTTTGATCAAAACAGGAAAGCCTATTGTATTAGCTACTTTTTTGGCTTTTGCAATATCAGTAATTGCTTCGTCTAATCCTGGAACCATTGGAATATTATAAGCTTTCACGGTTTCTTTGGCAGCAAGCTTTGATCCCATAATTTCAATAGCATGTGAATTAGGACCAATAAAAGTAATTGAGTTTGCTTCGCAAGCTATCGCGAAGTCAACATTTTCACTTAAGAAACCATATCCCGGATGTATTGCATCAACTTGAAGTTTTTTGGCAATTTCAATAATCTTATCTGCTAATAAATAAGATTGATTGGATGGGCCTTCACCTATACAAACTGCTTCATCAGCCATTTTTACGTGTGGGGAATTGCGATCAATAGTTGAGTAGATAGCGACAGTTTTAAGTCCCATCTTTTTTGCTGTAGACATAATGCGTACAGCAATTTCGCCACGATTGGCAACTAATATTTTTTTCATAATTACTCGAATTCAATTAAAACTAATCCTTTATCGACGGCATCTCCTTTAGAAATATTGATAGATTTAATCTTCCCTGCTCTAGGCGATACAAGGTTGTTTTCCATCTTCATTGCTTCTAAAATTAGGAGGTTGTCATTTTCTAAAACCTCTTGTCCTTCTACCACATTTATGTCTAATATTAGCCCGGGCATAGGAGCTTTTATAGAGTTTACTTGTTTAGAAGAATTTACTGAGAAGCCTAATTGATTGATTAGTTTATCAAGCTCTGTTTGAATTGCAACGGAGTATAAGTTGCCATTTACAGAAATCAAGTAATTTTTTTGATTGAATTGTTGAGATAGGATTTCCGCCTCATACGATTTGCAATTTTTAAGCACATGGTATGAGGAGGAGCCTACGTTAGCTGTATTAATGTCAGTACGTAATAAATCATCACTCTGAAAAACAGCATCTCCATTTACTTTTAGTAGATACTTTTTATTCATTTTATTTAATAGTTTTTGGTATTAGTAAATATAAATAAATGTGTGAGATATAAAAAGGATATGGTTTTTTTGATAACTTTTTTACGTTTTTATAAATAATTTTATAGTGAAGGCGTCTTGACTTTTGCAAAATAAAGAAGGGTAATAGAAATTTATGCCGCTAACCAGACAAAACTTATAATCCTGGATACCATATACTCCTCGCAGATAGTATAGAATTAGTTATAGTTTCACACTATCCTCCTCCAAAAAGGGATTTAAATCATAAGTCTACTTCATGAGGTAATTAAGGCTATATGCTATAAATTAAAAAGGCATGATAACTTCATCTTTCTATCGGTTCTCCAATTTATTACAGCTGTTTTCTTTTTAAAAATTAATTATTGAAGTACTAAAATGATTCGTGGAATTAAATATTCCACATATGCCTTTATGACTATAGAGGGTATGATTTTTTCAACAATGCTTCAACGCTTCTTCAAGATTCCTTCAACAAATAGTCTTCTATATGGAGCAATCATGGGGAAGTGTTGAAGAAGTGTTAAAGGAATTAGCTCTAATGCTTATGAACACTGGCTTTAGCAAGCATTGAAAATTTTACCCAATATATTACTTTTTAGGTAATGTATTGTAATTTAGGCAGATATGTTTTTTTGGGTTAAAAAAAAGTGAGGTGTTTTTTTGTTCGGTAAGCGATAGATCAGATGGCACATGATCGAGTTGGACGGTATGAAATTTTATGGATTTTATCTTTATAGAACTAAAGGAATTTCAGATAACTAAAAAGTCAAGATAAGTTCAGTACAATGATAGGATTGTTAGTAAATAAGTAGGAGGTAAGGTTTCGTCTATATTCTAATAATAGAGAAGCTTTTTTAAAATCGGAATATTTGAAAATAAAAAATCCAGAGAGAAATCCCTCTGGATAATTATATATATTTTTTAATGAAGTGGTTATTCTGGAATTACTCGTTTTCAGTATCTCCTTCTAGTGGATTCCAGCCTCTTGCTTTTAATGGTATTTTGGTATTTGCTCTTGTAATTAGATGCGTTCCTTCACTTTCTTGAGTAGTATGACCAATTATAGTTAAGTTTGGATTTCCTTTTATTTTTTCAAAGTCATCCATTTTAATAGTAAACAATAATTCATAATCTTCTCCTCCATTAATAGCCATGGTTGTAGAATCAATATTGAATTCTTCACATGTGTTGATAAATTGAGGATCTAAAGGAAGTTTGTCTTCATAAATATTGCACCCCACTTTAGATTGTTTACATAAATGCATTACTTCAGAAGATAAACCATCTGAAATATCTATCATAGAGGTTGGTTTTATATCTAAATCCTTTAGCAATTGTTTAATATCAGTTCTTGCTTCTGGTTTTAGTTGTCTTTCTATAATGTAGTCATATTGTGTAAGGTCTGGTTGATTATTAGGGTTCACAAGAAATACTTGTTTTTCTCTTTCTAATATTTGTAAGCCCATGTAAGCAGATCCTATATCTCCAGAAACTACTATCAAGTCATTATCATTAGCACCACTTCTATAAATAATATCTTCTTCTTTTGCTTTCCCAATAGCTGTTACACTAATGATTAAACCTTTTTGAGATGAAGTTGTATCACCACCGATTAAGTCAACTTTGTAATGTTTACAAGCAAGTGCAATTCCAGCATATAATTCATCCAATGCTTCTAGTGGAAAGCGATTAGAAACAGCAATTGATACAGTCACTTGTGTAGGGACTGCATTCATGGCAGCAATATCCGATAAGTTTACAACTATAGATTTATAGCCAAGGTGTTTTAGTGGAGTGTATGATAAATCAAAATGAACACCTTCAATTAGTAAGTCAGTAGAAACAATAATTTTTTCATCATCAGGTGAAAGTACTGCTCCGTCATCACCAATACCTTTAATTGTTGTTGGTTGTTCAATTGTAAAGTCTTTAGTCAAATGGTCAATAAGTCCAAATTCCCCAAGCTGCTCTAAGCTTGTTCTAGATTGGTTTTTATTTTCGATCATTATTATTTCTTTTTATGTTACAAAGGTAAAAAGAAAAGGTGATAGTTTTGGCTATCACCTTTTCTAACTTAATCTAACTTAGGTCTATTAAACTTCGGAAAGTAACCGTTTACAGTATTAAAATCATCTTTTAAAGAAGCATAAAGAGTTGGGTCATTTTCTTGAGTAATCTCTATTAACTGTCTCCAGATTTCTATTTGCTCTACGATGTCATTCATATAATAAACTTGGTCTTCAAGATTTAATCCAGCGTAATACATAAGTTGTTGCTTATGTTTATTACCTACTTGTTTTGCCAAATCGCGTGCTTTTTCTTTATCACCAACTACATAATATCCTTCTACGAATGGTTGTAATAGCTGGTAATATCCATAATATTCTAAAGGCATATTCTCCATCGCTATATTGATCACATCTTTAGCCTTTTCATATTTTTCTTCCACCAAAAGCTGCTCCATTAAGCGAGCTAGATTTATTCTATAGCTTAGAGCGTTTCTTCTTGTTTGAGGATCGTGATAAATATTATCGCTTCCCATATTACCCCAATACCAAGACTTAACAGTATTATACATTCTGTCACTATCTATACTTCCAAGATCTATTGGGTGCCCAGATTGTGATGATTGTTTTAAAGGTACTAATTTGTAGATTAATCCATTTAATTGTAGATAATCTTTCATCCAAATGAAGTCATCATTGTTAAAGCTACCTCCAGAGAAGTAGATAGGTCTTTCCCAATTATTATTAGCAATGATATCTAACATTATTAAACGATGTTTATAAATCGCTTGGTCAGTAATGTCTACATTTAGAGTATCTAATACTTGGTCTCTTAAATAAGGAGAAACAATATTGTATTTTGCTATATTCTCTTTATTAACAGGAATACTTATTTTATTAGTTGGTGCTATATACAATGTTGTTCCTGCTTCTGTCTTAGTTTTTAAACGTGGGTCTTCAGAGCGAATAAAGTCCATAAATAATTTAATATCTATTCGCTCTTCAATCATTGTATTGATGAATACAGCATCACGTTTATTTCCAACATACTGATCATGTGTAAAACTAATAGGTAGAGGTTCAGATTTATAAGCTTTCGCTTTCATCTGATCGATATACCAATCTAAAGGCAATAGACTAGTACAAACGACTCTAACATCTGTTCTATAACCTTCTATTTCTTGTAGATACCATAATGGGAAAGTGTCATTATCTCCGATGGTAAATAAAATAGCATTTTCATCACATGAATCTAGATATGCTTTAGCATTAGCTAATGCAGTGTATCTATTAGAGCGATTGTGATCATCCCAGTTCTGTTGTGCCATTAATATTGGCGCAGCAAGTAATGAAATACCTACTACAGCTGGACCTACAATTTTTGGAGAAGCAAATCTGCGCAATCCATCATATATTGCAAATACACCAAATCCAATCCACATTGCAAAAACATAAAATGCTGGAACTACTGCGTAATCACGTTCACGTGGTTCAAAAGGACGCTCATTCAAGAATATTTTTAATGCAAAACTTGTAAATAAAAATAGAACCAAGAGTACCCAAAACATTTTTGGGTCTTTTCTATAATGAAATACAATACCAATTACTCCCAGTATAAAAGGTAAGAAAAAGTACATATTTCTACCTTTGTTGTTTAATGCATCATCTGGGAGATTTTGTTGTGATCCTAAGCGTATTTCATCTAAAAATGTAATTCCACTTATCCAGTTACCATGTGATAAATCACCTTGACCTTGAATGTCATCTTGGCGACCAACGAAGTTCCACATCAAATAACGCCAAAACATATATCCAAATTGGTAGTCAAACATAAATGACATATTACTAGAGAATGAAGGAACTTCAATATCTAAGTATTGTCCATATTGATCAAAGAATTTATCTAGTCCTTCAAGTCCAATTTCTCCTTTTGCAAAACCTTCTTTTACCCCTTTTGTTAGTTCAACGATTTGAGCTAATTGAGGATATTCTTTTGCTTTTAATTTATATTCATATTTAACATCAAAATCTAGAGGCTTAGTATATCGCATATAATTTATACGATGACTTTTATCCGTACTCCAAAGTCTAGGTAAGAATCCTTTGTGTACTTGACTATAATTCTGACCAGCATTTTCCCATTCATTAACGATTACATATTTACCTGTTTTGTAATCTCTTTCATAATTGGGTTTTTCGTCTTTCCAAGGATTGTTCTCGTCTAAACCAACATATTTTTTTGTAAAGTAAGAATCGTAATAAATACTTTCCTCACCATATTGTTCACGTTGATAGTAAGCTAATAATTCTGCAGCATCAGAGGGAGTGTTCTCATTTATTGTTACATTAGCATTAGCACGTATTGGCAACATCACCCAAGAAGTTAATCCTACACATACAAATAGTAATGCTAATATTACTGTATTTGCAGTTTTGTAATTTTTTTTCTTAGTAACCTTTAAAGTTATAACGAAAAAAGCTACAATTAGTAAAAATGCAAATATAGTTCCACTGTTAAATGGTAAACCTATAGTGTTAACCATAAAAATCTCTGATTTACCGAATAAAGCTAGAAGCTTAGGAAATAAGAAGGCAAATAAGAAAAATAGAACAGCTACAGCTGCTATATTGGCAATTATAAAGTTCTTAATGGTTACTTTTTCATATTTTTTAAAGAAGTATAACAATACTATTGAAGGTATAGTTAGTAATGCCATTAAGTGTACGCCAAAAGAACATCCTGCAACTAATGCAATTAATAATAACCATTTGTCTCCTCTAGGTTGATCTAAATCGTCTACCCATCGTAAACCTAAATAAAGCAAAAGGGAAATAAGAAACATAGCTGAAGCATATACTTCGGCCTCAACTGCATTAAACCAGAAGCTGTCTGAAAAAGTAAAAGCTAGTGAACCTACAGCAGCACTTCCTAATACTACAAATGCATTTGCGTTGTCAAATTGTGATGCTTTGGTAACTATCTTTTTTAATAAATTAGTAATACTCCAGTACATAAATAAAATAGTAAATGCACTTGAGAGAACAGCTACCATATTTACCATTAAAGCTATTTTTTCAGGTGAGGAAGCAAACATTGAAAAGAATGCACCTAACATCTGATAAAAAGGTGCCCCAGGTGGGTGCCCTACTTGTAATTTAGCAGAGGTCGCAATATATTCTCCTGGATCCCAAAAACTAACAGTTGGTTCGACAGTTAAAGTATAAGTGATTAAAGCGATAAGGAAGCATATCCAACCTCCTATAATGTTCCACTTTTTGTAATTGAATGTTAACATAAGTGTAATTGCTTGATTTTTTTAGATTTTACAAATACAAAGAAAAGGTTTTTTTTTGAGTTGGAATAGAAAATTAGAAATATTTAATTTTTTTGACCGCTAAAATTTGGAGAATATAAAAATAGTATTACTTTTGCATCCGCAATACAGAAACAATTACGTTTAATATTGTTAAGGTATTGGCCTATGGTGTAATGGTAACACAGCTGATTTTGGTTCAGTCGTTCTAGGTTCGAGTCCTAGTAGGCCAACAAAGCTTTCTTTAAAAAAGGGAGCTTTTTTTATGAGGACTCTGTTAAAGTTGAAATATTGAAGATTGATAATGAATTAATTAAGAAATAGTGATGCAAAATTGCATTTTTATTTTTGGTTTATTCGTAAAATATACTAGCTTTGCAACCGCAATACAGAAGTATTCTTGCTTAGTGATTGCTTAGGTAATGGCCTATGGTGTAATGGTAACACAGCTGATTTTGGTTCAGTCGTTCTAGGTTCGAGTCCTAGTAGGCCAACAAGAAACCTCTTTTAACGAAGGGGTTTTTTTATTACAAAAAATATCCATTTTTATTTAATAAATAAAAAGGTCGAAGCTTGTAAGCTTTCGACCTTTTTATGTTTATGACCTTTCTTAATTGTGATCTTTAAAATTAGGTTTTCTCTTTTCTAAGAAGGCTGTAGTACCTTCTTTGAAATCTTCTGTTTCGAAGCATTCTCCAAAGAATTTAATTTCTTCGTGGTAACCATTAACGTTTTCTTTGAAGTTTGCATTAATGGCTTTAATTGCTCTCATAATTGCACTTGCAGAGTTGTTTGCTATCTTAGACGCTAGTTTTTTTGTAAAAGGTAGTAATTCTGCTTGTTCAACTACATGATTAACTAAACCGTAAGCTAATGCAGTTTCAGCCGTAATCATTTCAGCACTCATAATCATTTCCATCGCTCTACCTTTTCCTACAAGCTGAGTAAGACGTTGTGTACCTCCATACCCGGGTATTAATCCTAGAGTAACTTCTGGTAAACCCATTTTTGCATTAGTAGAGGCTGTTCTAAAATGTGAAGCCATTGCTAGTTCCAATCCTCCACCAAGAGCAAATCCATTTACTGCAGCAATAACAGGTTTGTTATAATTTTGTATGTAGTCAAATAGTAATTCTTGACCTTTAGCTGCTAATGTAGCTCCTTCTTTTAGGTTAAAATCTGAAAATTCTTTTATATCAGCTCCAGCTACAAAGGCTTTTTCCCCACTACC
The DNA here is from genome assembly GCF_000246945.1 of Myroides injenensis M09-0166. Classification (GTDB taxonomy): domain Bacteria; phylum Bacteroidota; class Bacteroidia; order Flavobacteriales; family Flavobacteriaceae; genus Flavobacterium; species Flavobacterium injenense. Next base: position 24,260 of record NZ_BAEX01000016.1, on the reverse strand, counting down.
AGTGATGATTACTACACGGATGTCGTGATCTTCTTCTAGTTCAACTAATGCTTTGTGAAGTTCTTTAATAGTTGGTTTGTTTAATGCATTAAGCTTTGTTGGTCTATTAATCGTAATGACGGCAAGCTTTTCTTCTTTTTCAATTAAAATATTTTCAAATTCCATAATATATTGATGTTTTTTATGTGTTTATTATTGGTAATGTTACAATAAACGTTGTTCCTACGTTTTGTTCTGTTATAAACGTAATTGTACCATTATAATTTTCTACTATATTTTTTATAATACCTAAACCAAGTCCCATACCACTAGTTTTAGTTGTGAATTTTGGCTCAAATATTTTTTCTTTATCGGCATCAGTTATTCCAGAGCCATTATCAGAAACCTCTATGATTACTTTATCTCCTTTTTTCAGGATAGTAACATCTACTTGTGGAGATTCTTGTGTTTCTGGAATAGCTTGTATGGCATTTTTGACTAAGTTAGTAATTATCCTTATTAGTTGGGTACGATCTATCTTAGATGTGATTTCTTTATGAGGACAATTAAATTGAATAAAAGGCTCATTAAAGATATCTACAGCCAGTCTTACAGTCTGAACCACATCTATTGTTTCGTCTTTTTGTGCAGGCATTGAAGCAAAGCTTGAGAAAGCTGTAGCTACTGCCGTCATTGTGTCTATTTGTTGAATAAGTACTAATGAAAATTCTTTTAGTTTTTCTCTTATATTGGGATCACTAGGGTCAAAACGTCTTTCAAAACTCTGAACAGTTAGTCGCATTGGAGTTAAAGGGTTTTTAATTTCATGTGCAACCTGTTTTGCCATCTCTCTCCAGGCTCTCTCTCTTTCTGTCTGTGCTAGTTTTTCATAACTTTCATGAAGTTTATCGACCATGCTATTATAAGCTTCTATTAGCGCAGTAATTTCCTTACTCGTAGATGTGTTTTCTATTTTCTCATTTTTTTGTCCAAATTGAGTACTTGTTATTTTTATACTAATATCTCTTAGATTTTGAATGATATAGTTAGAAAGAAAGTAAGAAATAGCAATAGACATAATTAGCATTATGATATACACTTGCCCAAATTTAATCATGAAGTTTTGAATTTCACTCTCGTAGAATTCTGTATTTTCTTCATAAGGAATCTTTATAATACCTAAAGGCTTAAAGCGAGCACCTCTTAAATACATATAAGATACTCTTACTTTTTTATTGCCTATTTGTTGTATATCTACAAAACGTTTGTTTTGAGAGGACTGTATTGTTTTTAATATTATTGGGGAAATACTAGTGGGAAGACTATCTATTGAAAAAGTTCCTTTTGATGAAATAAGGAGATGACCTTTTAAGTCGTGAATATTAATCTCAGTATCATGTATTGCTGCTAATTCGTGTATTTTATCTTTAAAGATTAAAGGGATATTGGCAGTAGAGAGGGGATAGGTAGTAGTTTTTAATATATAATTTATATTTTCATTAATTGCTGTTTCTTTTCGTTCCAGCCTATATTGATGATAGATGCGAGCTTCTTCCCTGAATTGATATACTGACACAGCAGATATCAATACAGAGGAAATGATGCTCAAGAATATTAGTGAGAAGAATATTCTATTTCGCAAGGAGAAATTCTTCAATAAAAATTCATCTTTCATTATTATCTGTTGCGTTCTCTTACTTTTTTATAGTATTTGATACCTATCATTAGTAATATAGACAAGCCAACTAAGCCGACTACACCATAAATCCAATTTAAAGCACTCTTTAAAATTACTAAAAATACGACAGAAAATAAAATAAGTGTAGCTCCTTCATTCCATAATCTGAAATAAGAGGAACTTTTAGTCATTGTATTAGCATTGATTTGATTGACATATTGCTGACATTTTAAATGATAAGCAATCAGTAATACAACAAAAAGTAATTTGACATGCATCCAAGGAATACTTAGTAAGGCTGGATTATAGATAAGCATACCAACTCCAAATCCTGTTGCTAAAATGGCAGCAGGCCATGTAATAATATTCCATAGCCTGTTTGTCATTATAGTGTATTGTTTTGTCAATATATCTTTTTCTAATTTACTTTTATTTGCTGCTTCTGCATAGTAAACAAATAGCCTAACAATATAAAATAGCCCTGCAAACCAGCAGACTATAAAAATAATATGTAATGCTTTTAGATATAGGTATAACATATGTTATTTATTTTGCCATTCTTTAATCCAAGTAACTAATGCGTCTATCCACATTTCATCTTCATTTAAGCATGGAATTGTTCTGAATTCTTGTCCACCTCTTTGTAGGAATTCATCATGAGCTTGCATCCCTATTTCCTCTAATGTTTCGAGACAGTCAGCTACGAAAGCAGGGGTTGCAACTGCTATTTTTTTCATTCCTTTTTCTGCTAATGAATTTACTGTAGCATCTGTAGGTGGCTGAAGCCATTTGTCCATTCCAAGTCTTGATTGAAAGGAGATAGTATATTTATCCTTAGGGATATTTAGTTTTTCTACTACCTGGCGTGTTGTTTCAAAACATTGATGTCTGTAGCAGAAATCGTGAGCTTTAGAGGGAGTTGAACAACATGAACCGTCAATCGTACAATGACTTTTTGTTACATCTGATTTTCTGATATGACGTTCAGGAACTCCGTGATATGAGAATACAAGTTGGTCGTAATCAAATCCTTCCAAGTGTGTTTTGATGGAATGAGCTAAAGCATCGACGTATTCTTTTCTATTGTAGAAAGCTGGGAAACTAGTAACTTTCATTGATGGAAAGTTTTTTTGTCTTACCTGTTCAGCTAGTACATCGATAGTTTCAGTAGTAGCCATTGCAAATTGTGGATATAGAGGTATCATTAAGACATCGTCTACTCCTTTTGCATGTAATTCTGCTAATCCTGTTTTTATAGATGGTTCTCCATAGCGCATTGCTAGGGCTACTGGGATATCTAATTTTTCTTGTACTTTTTTATGTTGCCTTTGAGAGATTACGATTAATGGCGAACCTTCTGGCCACCATACTTTTTCGTAAGCCTCTGCTGATTTTTTAGGTCTAGTATTTAAAATTATTCCTTTTACAAGTAAAGCTCTTAAGATATAAGGCATATCGATTACTCTACTGTCCATTAAGAATTCACCTAGATAAGGTTTTACGTCTTTTGCTGTAGGTGATTTAGGAGACCCTAAGTTTACTAATAAAATACCTTGCATTGTTTTTAACTATTTGAGTTGATAGACATTAAATATTTTTTTGGTGTTGTTCCAAATTTCTTTTTGAAAGCTGAGATAAAGTGGCTGGCAGAACTATATCCTATTTTTAGTCCTACTTCATTTACGTTATAGCTTCCGTTATCAAGTAATTTGCGTGCGTATTCCATTTTATAGTCAAATAAGAAACTGAAAACGGAATCACCATAAATTTGTTTAAAGCCTAGTTTTAATTTTTTAATATTAATTCCCACCATATCTGCTAATTCTTGCAATGTTGGTGGTTCTGTCATTCTGCTAATAATAATGTCTTTAGCCTTCTTGATTTTTACAACTTCTTCTTCATCTGATAAGAAAGGGCAATTTTCAATATTCTGCTCATCATTTTGATTGAATAAAAGACTAAGTAGTTCATACGTCTTACCAGTGTAGTATAAATTCTTAATCGATTGGTTCATGTAAAAATTGAACATTTGATTAAGGACAATAGCCATTGAAGGAGTTATTGATTCTTCTTGGTAATACTTTTTATCAATATTCTCTCCTGCTAAGAAACCGATAAACTCAGCCTCTGATGAAAAAAGAGAGTGAAACTTCTTAATTGAAATTAAGATGCAGATAATCCATGTATTTGGTGTTACCTCTAGGTGTACGGGTAATTGTTTTTGTGGATTATATAGTAATAACGATTTCTCTTCATTTAAGGGAAGGGCATATGCACCTTGGTTAAATATAAATTTACCAGTTCCTTTTAAACAAAAGTAAAATTGTATTATGTCGGTACCCATTTCTCTTTCAAAGCGAATAGGTTCTATAGAATTATTTTCTATTCGAAGAACTGAAAAATGAGAGTCAATTATTATTTCCTCGATTGGACTCATAGCGATATTTTTTAGATAACCAAAAAAACTTATTGTTGTATTTTTTATTTAGAATGATTCTATATAGAGTCTTTCTAAACCCTTGCTATTGCTACAAATGTACTGTATTATAATTAAATATGATGTTTTTTTTAACTTTTCCTTTGGCGATATAAATAGTCCCTCTAGCGTTATTTTTGTCGATTCTTTAGAGTTAAATTTGTATACTTTTTTGAAATAATAGTGTAATATGGAAAAAATGGATACGGTTAAGTCTTCTACATTTTATGCAGTAGGTTTAAGTTATAAGAAAGCGGATGCTGAGATGCGTGGTAAATTTAGCTTAACAGACGAGGCCAAAGAGAATCTATTAGATCAAGCAAAACGCGATGGGATTGCTAGCTTAATCGTTATATCTACTTGTAATCGTACTGAGATATATGGTTTTGCACAACATCCATTTGAATTAATACAATTATTATGTGACAATAGTAATGGTACTGTTGATGATTTTCGCAATGTAGCTTATGTTTATAAAAATAATGAGGCTATTAATCATCTTTTCCGAGTAGGAACTGGATTAGATAGTCAAATTCTTGGTGACTTTGAGATTATCAGTCAAATTAAAAATGGCTTCTATCTTTCTAAAGAAAAAGGATTAACCACTAATTATTTTGAGCGATTAGTCAATGCTGTAATCCAAGCTAGTAAACGTATTAAAAACGAAACAGAGTTAAGCTCTGGTGCTACTTCTGTATCATTTGCTTCAGTACAATATATTATGGATAACGTAAAAGATATCTCTAATAAGAATATTCTTTTATTCGGTACAGGTAAGATAGGTAGAAATACTTGTGAAAACCTTGTGAAGCATACCCAAAATGACCATATCACACTTATTAATAGAACAAAAGAAAAAGCATTAGAAGTTGCAGGTAAGTTTAATCTTATTGTAAAGGATTATGCTGACTTACAAACAGAGATTCGCAAAGCAGACGTTTTAATTGTTGCTACAGGTGCTCATAATCCTACTGTTGATAAGCAATTACTTAGCTTGAGTAAACCGTTAGTTATTCTAGATTTGTCTATTCCAAAAAATGTAAATGAAGATGTTACTACATTAGAAGGTGTAGAATTAATACATTTGGATTATTTATCTCAAATGACGGATAAGACATTAGAAAGACGTAAAGAGTTCATTCCTCAAGCAGAAGAAATTATCGAAGAAATCATGTCTGAGTTTTTAGCTTGGACAAAAATGAGAAAATTTGCTCCAACAATTCATGCTTTAAAATCAAAGTTAGAACAAATTAAAGATGGGGAACTTGATTACCATCGTAAAAAATGTGATAACTTCGACAGAGAGCAAGCTGAATTAATCAGCATGCGTATTATTCAAAAAATCACTACTCACTTTGCTAATCATTTACGACATGAAGAGACTGTTGTAGATCAAAGTATAGAGTGGATAGAGAAAGTATTTCAATTAGAATCCAATCATAATGAATAAAGTAATCAGAATCGGTACACGTGATAGTGAACTAGCTTTATGGCAAGCAAAAAAGGTAGAACAAGAACTACAAAAATTAGGTTATAAAACACAGTTAGTTCCTGTTAAATCTACAGGTGATCTTGTCTTAGACAAGCCTTTATATGAAATGGGGATAACAGGTATTTTTACTAAAACACTGGATGTGGCGATGATCAAAAAAGAAATTGATATTGCAGTACATTCAATGAAAGATGTACCTACTATGTTACCTGATGGAATTGTGCAAGGAGCTGTTTTGAAACGTGCTAATTCTATAGATATTTTATTACATAAAGGTAATACAGACTTTTTGGATGAAAACAAAGAAGCAGTAATAGCTACTGGAAGTTTAAGAAGAAAAGCTCAATGGCTTAATCGCTACCCAAAACATACAATCGTAGACCTGAGAGGAAATGTAAATACGCGTATGCAAAAGTTAGCGGATAACGATTGGCAAGGAGCAGTTTTTGCTTCAGCTGGTTTAGATAGGATTAACAAGAAACCTTCTGAATATATTAACCTAGATTGGATGATTCCTGCACCTGCACAAGGGGCAATGGTAATTGCAGTAAATGCTGATGATAACTTTTCATTAGATGCAGTTTCTCAATTAAACGATTACGAAACAGAAATGGCTACTCATATCGAACGTCAATTCTTACGCACTTTAGAAGGAGGATGTACTGCTCCAATAGGTGCACACGCTATGTATAATGAGCACGATGATACTATCCATTTTAAAGGGGTGTTATTCTCATTAGACGGAAAAGAAAAATATGAAGTAAACAAAGTTGTTCCTATCGAAGAATGGAAGAAGTTAGGCTTTTTTGCTGCAAAAGAGATTCTTGAGAATGGCGGAAGTGAATTAATGAAAAAATTGCGTGAGCAGTTAAATAAATAAAATGTCTTTTATTCCTTTAGTTTTATCGACACGTACTATTAATGAGCAATTAATAAATAACTTAGAGAATTCAGGTTGTACATTTTTACAGTCTGATTTTATATTGACCGAACCTATAGCTTTTGATGTAGCAGAGGTGAATGAATATCTGTTATTTACTAGTCAGAATGCTGTACGTAGTGTCCTTAAATTAGGAGATAAGGAACGTTTAATATCTAGACCTGCTATCTGTGTAGGGATAAAAACAAAAGAATTATTAGAAGCTAATGGATGGAATGTTGTCGCATGGGCGCATTACGCTAAGGAATTAGCTCCTATTATAGTTGAGAATTTTAAAAACAACTCTATAACATTTTTTAGTGGCAGTATCCGCAGAGATCTTTTGCCTGATGTTTTTAGAGAAAATAATATAATGTTTAATGAACATGTGGTGTATCAAACGATATTAAATCCACATCTATTTGGACAAAAGGTAGATGCTATATGTTTTTATAGTCCTTCTGCCATTAGTAGTTATCTTCAAATGAATGCTATTACTGATGAGGTATGTTTTTGTATTGGAGATACAACAGCGGAAGCATTAAAAGGAATTACACAAAATATTGTATTAGCGAAACAGCCTACTGTTGAATCTACACTACAAGCTTGTGTTGAATATTATCAATAAAAGTCAGCTAAAAATTGACGTATTAAAATCTAGAGAAAATGGTTAAAAATGATTTATTTTTAAGAGCGTTAAAGGGTGAAACTGTTGAAAGACCACCTGTATGGATGATGCGCCAAGCAGGGAGATATTTACCTGAATTTCGTGCTTTACGAGATAAATATGATTTTTTTACACGTTGTAGAATGCCCGAAATTGCGGCTGAAATCACAGTACAACCTATACGTATTGTAAAACCAGATGCTGCTATTTTATTCTCAGATATTTTAGTCGTACCGCAAGCAATGAATATTGATGTAGAGATGAAACCAGGAGTAGGTCCTTGGGTGCCTAATCCTATTCGTTCTGCTAAAGATGTTGAGCAAGTTATCGTTCCTAATATTGAAGAAACATTAGGATATGTTATGGATGCAATTAAAGTAACAAAAGAAATGTTGAACGATGAGGTGCCATTGATTGGATTTGCTGGTTCTCCATGGACAATATTTTGTTATGCAGTTGAAGGAAAAGGATCTAAAAGCTTTGATTTAGCTAAAGGATTTTGTTTTTCAGACCCTATTGCAGCACATTCATTATTGCAAAAAATAACAGATACTACCATTTTATATTTAAAAGAGAAAGTAAAGGCAGGAGTAAATGCTGTACAGATATTTGACTCATGGGGAGGAATGTTATCTCCAGTTGATTATCAAGAATTCTCTTGGAAATACATTAATCAGATTGTTGAAGCTCTTGCAGATATTACACCTGTTATTGTTTTCGGAAAAGGATGTTGGTTTGCATTACCAGAAATGGCAAAATCAAAAGCATCAGCGTTAGGTGTTGATTGGACATGTAGTGCACAAAATGCTCGTTTGTTTACTGGTGGTGATATTACACTACAAGGTAATTTTGATCCAAGTCGCTTAATGTCTCCAATTCCTACTATTAAAAAAATGGTACACGAGATGATTGATGCATTTGGTAAAGATAAATATATTGTGAATCTAGGACATGGTATCTTACCACATATTCCAGTTGATCATGCAAAAGCATTTATCGAAGCTGTAAAAGAATACGAACACAAATAAAAAAAATACTTACCGAAAAGTTTACCATCAACGTAAGCTTTTCGGTTTTTTATACCCTATTGCGTATGTTAAATAAAGGAGTAAAAAGTGAAGAAGATAGACGTATAGAGTCTATTGTTTTAAAATTGTCATCTATAGGCTTTGTCCCAAAGGATAAAGAACTAGTTGAAAATATTGATCAAGAGTTGAAAAAAGTTGGTCTTAGTTATGAACATATGTTGACACTTGATGGAAAGGCTTTAGCTGAACATTTACATCGCTTTAATTTTAATTGGGAATACATGGAGCAATTTGGTGATCTATTATCTCAATGGGGAAGTAAAGAAGCAGAATTAAAAGCTAAGGCAAAAGCTATTTATCAATATATTCAAGATGAGAGCAAAGCTTTCTCTTTTAATTTAATGACTAAAATAAGTCAGTTATAGCAGTGATAAGATAGGTAGAATATACTACTTGTCTGCTTTATTCTAATAGAAGTGATTATGTTGATTACAGTATAAATAGTAAGCATTTTTTTGTTTAGGATAAACTATAAATAATAGGAAGCGTTCTTTTCGTTTTCTATTACGCTCTAAAGTTTTAATCGTTTTTACTAATGTTTGAGCATTGTTACAACGATTTTAAAATCATTATTATGAAAGAAAAATTTTATCAATATATACAACAACTTCAAGATCAGATTACCAAAGGTTTAGAAGAAGTTGATGGACAAGCAAAATTCCAAGAAGATTTATGGGAACGCCCAGGTGGTGGAGGTGGACGTACACGTGTTATTGAAAATGGTAGTGTATTTGAGAAAGGTGGCGTGAATATTTCTGCAGTGCATGGAAAATTACCAGAGACAATGCAAAAGTATTTCAATGTGGGTGATGTTGATTTTTATGCTTGTGGTTTATCATTAGTAATCCACCCAAAAAGTCCTATGGTACCTACAGTTCATGCTAATTGGCGTTATTTCGAAATGTATGACAAGGATGGAACAGTAGTGCGTTCATGGTTTGGTGGAGGACAAGATTTAACTCCTTACTATTTGTTTGAGGAAGATGCTACTCATTTTCACAGTGTTTGTAAAACTGCCTGTGATAAACACAATAGCAACTTCTATCCATTGTATAAAAAACAATGTGACGAATACTTTTGGAATGCTCATAGAGATGAGGCGCGTGGAATTGGTGGATTGTTTTTTGATCGACTAGAAGCTACTGAAGAAATGACAATGGATCAGTGGTATGCTTTTGTTACGGAAGTAGGGAATAGCTTCTTAGAAGCTTATGTGCCGATTGTTGAACGTCGCAAGAATCTTCCTTATGGTGAAGCACAACGCAACTGGCAAGAAGTTAGAAGAGGTAGATATGTAGAATTTAATCTAGTGCATGATAAAGGAACTTTATTTGGATTGAAGACAAATGGTCGTATTGAATCAATTCTAATGAGTTTGCCACCACATGTTCAGTGGATTTATGATCATCAACCTGAGAAGGGTAGTGATGAAGAAAAGTTGATAAAAGTATTAGCTAATCCAAGAGAATGGATTTAAGTCTATAAATAATCATAGAATATAAATAATAGATTGAATAACGATGTATAGGTTATCTAGTATAGATATATGATAGATCGTTGTTTATAAACTGAATAAAAACCTTGGTTAACATGCTACAAGTGATTTTTAAATATCACTTTAAGTTATTAAGAGTTAACCGCAAATAAAAAAGATATGTTTCCATTACAAAGAGGTAGAAGATTAAGAACAAATGAGTCTATTCGTAGTTTGGTTAGAGAAACTATTGTGACTCCACAAGATTTTATGTTTCCGATGTTTATTGCTGAAGGAACAAATGTACAAGAAGCAATTCCATCTATGCCAGGTATGTTCAGACGTTCTGTGGACTTGACAGTAAAGGAAGTAAAAGAATTATACGCATTAGGTATTCGCGCAGTGAATATCTATGTGAAAGTAAGTGAACACTTAAAAGATAATGCAGGAACTGAGGCATGGAATCCAAATGGATTAATGCAAACAGCAATAAAAGCAATAAAAGATGCTTGCCCAGGTATGATAGTAATGCCAGACGTAGCATTGGATCCATATTCTATTTATGGACATGATGGTATTATTGAAAATGGAGTAGTGGTAAATGATGCTACAGTAGATGCATTGACTAAAATGAGTGTTTCTCATGCTGAGGCGGGAGCTGATTTTGTGGCACCGAGTGATATGATGGATGGACGTATCTTGCGTATGAGAGAAGCTTTAGATCAATCTGGATTTACTAATGTTGGTATTATGAGCTATTCTGCGAAATATGCGTCAGCTTTTTATGGACCATTTCGCGATGCTCTAGACAGTGCTCCAAAGGCTAATGTGGAAATACCAAAAGATAAAAAAACATATCAAATGGATTATGCTAACCGCATTGAAGCTGTAAAAGAGGCATTGTATGATGTGGAAGAAGGGGCTGATATCTTAATGGTAAAACCAGGAATGGCATATTTAGATATTGTAAGAGAAGTAAAAGATGCAGTAAATGTACCAGTAGCAGTATACCAAGTATCAGGAGAATATGCTATGGTAAAAGCTGCATCAGAAAGAGGATGGCTTGACCATGATCAAATAATGATGGAGCAACTAACATGTATTAAACGTGCAGGTGCAAGTATCATCTCTACTTATTTTGCGAGAGAAGCTGCTGAATTATTGAATAAATAAATCATAGTTATAAATAGTGAAATATCGAAAAGCTCGGCAGTACTACTGCTGAGCTTTTTTTGTTTATGTTGCTCACTTCTTTTTTTTTGAAATAATATGGTTGATTAAGAAACTGTTTTGTTGGTATACTTATCTTATTTTTGACATGACAACAATAAATTAATACAATGACGACAACAATAAGAACCACATTACTCTTGCTTATTACTTTATTAATGATTGCCTGTAGTAAAAAAGAGAATAAAGGAGAGAATCAACAAGAATTACTTCAACAACAAGAGTTGAGTCAAACCGATAAAATAGCACTTGGAAAAAAACTGTTTGAAGGTAAAGGGAACTGTAAGGCTTGTCATTTACTTGATAAGAAAGTAGTAGGGCCAAGTGTAAAAGAGATAGTTGCTATATATGATAAGTATGGAGCTGATATAGTAACTTTTTTAAAAGGAGATGGAGAACCAATTGTAGATCCTTCACAGTACATTATTATGCAAGCAAATTTTGCAATTACTAAAAAGATGGCGGACATCGAATTAGAGTCATTAGTACTTTATATGAGAAGTATGTAGGTGAGGATGCTCTATTAATTTTTTTAAATAAATTATTTAAACACAGATCTAAGCAATAAGCGGAGATCTGTGTTTTTTTGTTGTACTCTGTTGTCTTTTTATCAATTATAAGAGATGTGAACTTAGATTATAAATACAGTCTAATTAGGCTACCTGATGATAAAAAAGCTACTAGCTTTTTAGTTTTTTGGGGAGTGATGCCGCAATGATGCCGCTATGATACCGCAATGATGCCGCAATGATGCCGCATTTTGTAGGGAAATAAGCGGCATCACTGTGGTATCATTTTAGTATCATTGCCCAATCATCTCAGTCAGTATAGAAACTGTTTCTTTTAAAAATGGTGCCATTTTGTATTCCACATTATAGATTGTTTAAAATTTTTAGAGTTTGAGTTTTAAGTAAGAATAAAAAGTTTAAATACTTAATTTTTTCGCTTATTTAGAAACATTCAAAATGTCTGTGAACCCTTGTAAATACTAGTTATTTAGAAGCATTCTAAGAATGTTTGATAAGTATATTTAGTAATTTTACTACAACAAAATAAACTAACAATTCAATGGACTTCAGATACCAAGAGCCGTATCCAATAACCAAAGATGACACGGAATACAAAAAGATTTCTTCAGACTATGTAAAAGTAGAAAAACTAGGAGATCGAGAGATTTTAGTAGTAGATCCTAAGGGGATTGAATTATTGGCTGAAACGGCTATGAATGACGTTTCTTTTATGTTGAGAACATCACACCTTGAAAAGTTAAAAGCTATTTTGGACGATCCGGAAGCGACAGATAACGATCGTTTTGTAGCTTACAATCTATTGCAAAATGCGGCAGTAGCAATAGAAGGACAATTGCCATCTTGTCAAGATACAGGGACAGCAATTGTCGTAGCAAAAAAAGGTGAAAATGTATATACAGGTTCTAATGATGCTGAGAGTTTATCAAAAGGAATCTTCAATACTTATCAAAAGAAGAATTTGAGATATTCTCAAATCGTTCCGATAAGTATGTTTGAAGAGAAAAACTCAGGATCTAATTTACCTGCTCAAATAGATATTTATGCGACACAAGGGAATAAGTATGAATTCTTATTCTTAGCAAAAGGCGGGGGTTCTGCTAACAAAACATTTTTGTACCAAAAAACTAAGTCTTTGTTGAACGATAAAAATTTGACAGAGTTTATCAAAGAAAAAATAATGGACTTAGGAACTGCAGCTTGTCCTCCTTATCACTTAGCATTAGTGATTGGTGGTACATCAGCTGAGGCGAATTTAGCAGCTGTTAAGAAAGCATCTGCAGGGTACTATGACAACTTACCTACTTCTGGAAATATGGGAGGTCAAGCTTTCCGTGATTTAGAATGGGAAAAAAAATTACAACAAATCTGTCAAGAATCACACATTGGAGCACAGTTTGGTGGTAAATATTTTACACATGATGTACGTGTAATTCGTTTACCTCGTCACGCAGCTTCGTGTCCTGTTGGATTAGGAGTATCTTGTTCTGCGGATAGAAATATCAAAGCAAAAATAACTTCTGAAGGGTTATTTGTAGAACAACTAGAAACCAATCCAGCTAGGTTATTACCAGCGACAGCTCCTCATTTAGAAGAGCCGGTAGTAATTGATCTTGATAAACCAATGAAAGAACAATTGGCTGAATTGACAAAGCATCCAATTAAAACGCGTTTAATGTTAAATGGTACTGTTATCGTGGCGCGCGACATCGCACACGCTAAGATCCAAGAGATGTTAGACAATGGACAAGAGATGCCAGAATATTTTAAAAATCACCCAATTTATTATGCTGGGCCTGCAAAAACTCCTGAAGGAATGCCTTCTGGTAGTTTCGGACCGACAACAGCTGGGCGTATGGATCCGTATGTGGATTCTTTCCAAGCTGCAGGTGGTAGTATGATTATGCTTGCTAAAGGTAACCGTTCACAAGCGGTGACAGATGCTTGTAAAAAACATGGTGGTTTTTATTTAGGTTCTATTGGTGGACCAGCTGCTATTCTTGCTAAAGAGAATATCTTAAGCGTAGAGGTAGTAGATTTTCCTGAATTAGGAATGGAAGCAGTGCGCAAGATTACAGTAAAAGATTTCCCTGCATTCATTATTACGGATGATAAAGGAAATGACTTCTTCCAAAATTTATAAGAATAAACTAACAATTTAATAATCACTAAAGGCTGATACTTGCGAGAGTATCAGCTTTTTTTGTTTTCAGTAGTAAAGTACTTTTTTGTGTTACTTATTAAAAATGAATTAGTGTAATTATCATTGTTTTCATTAAGATAACTACTGTTTTGTGGTAATACCATTTTTGTCTAGATAATAGGAGTTCTTTTTATTGCGTAACTTTAGTATTAACTAAAAACAATTATAACATGAAAGTATTAGAAAACAAAGTAGCAATTGTAACAGGTGCTGCTTCTGGGATAGGAAAATGTATTGCTGAATTATTTGTAAAAGAAGGGGCAAAAGTAGTAGTTTCTGACTGGAATGAAACAGAGGGACAAAAAGTTGCTGATGCATTAGGAGCTAATGCTATTTTTATAAAGGCTGACGCAAGTAATGCACAAGATAATGAAAGATTAGTGCAGCAGACTGTTGATAAGTTTGGAAAACTAGATATCGCTATTAATAATGCTGGAATCGTTGGAGCTTTTGCAGTAACTGGAGAATATGGAGTAGAAGATTGGGATAAGGTTATTAATGTAAATCTAAATGGTGTATTTTATGGAATGCGTTATCAATTGCCCGCAATGCTTAAAAATGGAGGAGGAAGCATTGTTAATATTTCTTCTATTCTAGCGGAAGTAGGTGTGGCAAATTCTGCGGCATATTGCGCTGCAAAACATGGGGTAAATGGATTAACTAAAACGGCAGCTTGGGAATATGGAACAAAAGGAATAAGAATTAATGCTGTAGGACCAGGATATATCGGTACGCCTCTAGTTACTGAAAGTTATAGTGATGAGGTTATTAAAGAATTAGGTTCTCGACATGCTATGAATCGACTTGGAAAACCTGAGGAAATTGCAGAAATGGTAGTTTGGTTAGCTTCTGATAAAGCTTCATTCTGTACTGGAGCTTACTATCCAGTGGATGGTGGGTATTTAGCTAAGTAATAAAGATTTGTTAATCTATTAAAGAAAACTATTTTTTAAAATATAATCCTTTAGTTTCACATCAATAATAATGATACTAAGTAAAGGGATATTAACACTTCTTTCTTAGTGAAATAAATAAACATTTTTCATTATATTTTTTTAAGCCGACTTTATTTTTAAGGTCGGCTTTTTTATTAAAAAATTTGTTTAGGATTTAAAACCCAATCGGTTAAAAATTTAAATAATTCAATAGAAATAAATTAACTTTGCACCATGCAAGCGGATAAAAAAGATATTAGAAGTTTATCAAAAGAGGAGTTGAGAGATTTTTTTGTTTCTCAAGGGGATAAATCATTTAGAGGGAACCAAGTTTACGAATGGTTATGGAATAAAGGCGCTCATAGTTTTGAAGACATGAGTAATTTGTCATTGGCTACACGTGAGATGTTAGAAGCTAATTTTGTAATTAACCATATTAAAGTGGATAGTATGCAGGTTAGTACTGATGGAACTATTAAAAATGGTGTAAAATTACATGATGGGCTTATCGTAGAGTCAGTTTTAATACCTACTGAAACTCGTACTACAGCATGTGTTTCTTCTCAGGTAGGATGTAGCTTGGATTGTGAGTTTTGTGCTACTGCACGTCTTAAACGTATGCGTAACCTTAATCCTGATGAGATCTATGATCAAGTATTGACAATTGATCAACAAAGTAGAAAGAATCATGGACACCCTTTGTCTAATATTGTATTTATGGGAATGGGGGAGCCATTAATGAATTATAATAATGTTCAGGCAGCAATCGATAAGATTACTTCTGAAGAAGGGTTAGGGATGTCTCCAAAACGTATTACTGTATCAACATCAGGTATTCCTAAGATGATTAAAAAATTGGCAGACGATGGTGTTAAGTATAAATTAGCAGTGTCATTACACTCTGCAATTGAAGAGATACGTAATAAGATTATGCCTTTTACGAAAAGTTTTCCTTTAACAGATTTACGTGAAGCATTGCAATATTGGTATAGTAAAACGAAAAGTCGTGTTACTTATGAGTATGTTATATGGGGAGGAATTAATGATGATAAGGCTTCGATTAACGCTTTAGTGAAGTTTTGTAAATACGTTCCTTGTAAGGTTAATTTAATTGAATATAATCCTATTGACGATGGAGAGTTCCAACAGGCAAGTGAAGAGGCTACAAATGCGTATATAAAAGCATTGGAAGCTAATGATATTACTGTTGTTGTTCGTCGCAGTAGAGGAAAAGATATTGATGCGGCTTGTGGACAATTAGCAAATAAATCTTAATTTTGAGATAATGATTTGTTTTTGTGTAAAATAGGTCTGATGATCAGTTCATCAGGCAAGAAAACTATTTGCACATAAAAAAGTCGTATTTTTGAGTGCAATGAATATAGTACAGCAAATACAAAGTCCGATATTAAAGGAAATGGAACTCTTTGAAAAGAAGTTTCATAAGTCTATGGCTACTAAAGTAGCATTGTTAAATCGAATCACTTATTATATTGTTAATAGAAAGGGAAAACAGATGCGTCCAATGTTTGTTTTTCTTGTTGCAAAAATGGTAGGTGATGGAGAAGTTAATGAAAGAACTTATCGTGGTGCTTCCGTTATTGAACTTATTCATACAGCAACTTTAGTACACGATGATGTAGTAGACGATAGTAATAAGCGTAGAGGTTTCTTTTCTCTCAATGCCTTGTGGAAAAATAAAATAGCTGTTTTAGTAGGGGATTATTTATTAGCAAAAGGTTTATTGTTGTCTATCGATAATGGGGATTTTGATTTATTACGCATTATCTCAGTTGCTGTACGAGAGATGAGTGAGGGAGAATTACTTCAAATCGAAAAGGCACGACGTCTAGATATCACAGAGGAGATATATTATGAAATTATCCGACAAAAAACAGCTACCCTGATTGCTGCTTGTTGTTCATTAGGTGCAGCGTCTGTAAAACCAGATGATACTGTATTAATAGAAAAAATGAGAAAGTTCGGTGAAGTAATTGGGATGGCTTTTCAGATAAAAGATGATTTATTTGATTATACAGATGGTCCTATTGGAAAACCTACTGGAATTGATATCAAAGAGAAAAAAATGACTTTGCCATTGATTTATGCTTTAAATACTTCTGATGCTAAAGAGCGTAAATGGTTAATCAATTCAGTTAAAAACCATAATGAAGATAAGAGAAGAGTAAAAGAGGTTATTGCTTTTGTAAAAGAAAAAGGAGGACTTGAATACGCCTCTAAAGTAATGGTGGAATATCAGCAAGAAGCTTTGGAGATATTAATGGAGTTTCCAGAATCACCATATAAAGAAGCTTTAATCACTATGGTAAATTACGTGATCGAAAGAAAAAAATAAAGATATTTAATAATAATACTTCATATAGAGAGGTTGTCTAATAATATTAGGTGACCTCTTTTTTTTTGTCATATTTTTAAAAAAAAATAAAAACATCACAACCTTTTCTAAAGTATTTGCGTCTATATATATAAAGGGCCAAAATAAAGAAATTATGAGTGGAGTTTTTTTAATGATTATTAAGATTTTAGAACAAATACTTAGTATGATTATTTAGTAGAAGTTAGCATTGAGAAATTAGCGATTATAATTCATAATAGATGAAGTTAATAAAGTTACATAAAAAGAAATTAGATGAATACATCGATGATCTTAAGGAGCAAAAACGATCTGCTCAGCAAGAGGTGTATCAATTAACTTCTCCAAAGATGTTAAGCGTTTGCAGGCAATATATAAAAGATATTCATTATGCGGAAGACGTTTTAATAGCAGGTTTTATGAAAGTATTTACTAATGTTTCACAGTACGATAGTAAGGGAAGTTTTGAAGGGTGGATACGAAGAATAATGGTAAACGAAGCTATCTCATTTCTAAGAGGACAAAAGTATTTTGACTACTTAGAAGATATACAGTATCAAGAGCGCGTATCAGAAGAAGCGTATGATTTATCTACAGAAGATATTCAGTTACTCATAGATCAATTGCCAAACGGATGCAAAGCAGTGTTTAATCTTTATGTTATAGAAGGATATAAGCATCATGAAATTGCGGAGTTGCTTAATATACATGAAGGAACTTCTAAATCGCAATTAGCCCAGGCAAGAAAATTATTACAGATAGAATTAGAAAAATTAAAAAATAGAGGGATATGGAATGGAATAAAATAGAAAAACAGTGGAAACATCGTTTAGACAAGCGTGAGATTGCTCCTTCTAATGAGATGTGGGTGAAGTTGTCAAGTCAACTGGATCAGCAACAAATATCTCGTAAAAAGTCATTTTTAAAGTATTGGATTGCTATTGCAGCTAGTTTGTTAGTAGTAGCTAGTTTTTTTCTCAATTATGATAAATCAATCGAATATGAAGAAGGGCTTCCAGCTATTGACTCTTTAGATGCTAAGAGTAAACCACAAGATCACAAGGTTGTAGATACAGAAAAAAGAGATTTAATAGAAGAGAAAAAAGATAGTGAAGTAAAAGAAGCAAATGCTGTTACAAAAAAACAGATGAATATAATTACAGCAAAAAATGTGGGGGTAGTAGAAGTGACTCATGAAATTAAAGAAGATACTATAGAAAATATTGCTAAAGAAACTCTTGAAACTCCTGTTATTCAAAAGTCTAATAGACGAATAGTTGTGAATAGTGATGATTTATTGAATCAAGTGGAAAAAGAGATTGAAGTCGAATACAGAGAGTCAGTTATTAAAAAAATATATGATAAAACTAAAAAAGTAATTGTAGAACGATAAAAAATATAGGAGATATGAAATTAAATCATGTTATAGCCATCAGTACATTTCTGCTGTTTTCAATTGGTGTGAATGGTCAAGTTTATAAATTTAATAGAGAGGTAAAGGACATAGCTGTACAAATACAGAATGAGACGCTTAAAGAAAAAGAAGATTTGAAAATAAAAATAGATTCGTTAAGTGTACTAGAGGAAACAAATAAACTTTCTAAAGATCAAGCACAAGCTCTTAAAAATAGTTTTGCGGAAGCTTCGTCAATGAGGTTAGAAAATATAATCAATAATTTGAATGATAGTATTTCGATTGCTGTTCAGAATCATGTAGAATATTCTATTAAATCAGGAGAGTTATACGATGCTGAAGAAGATATGTATGGGACTGCTATCAATATAGGGAGAAGAAATTATATACAGAATGGTAAAAAAATAAGGGGAGATAAGCGTAATCAGTTTCAAGTGTTATTTGCTTATGGGATGAGTAATTTAGCTACTGAGGGAGCTTTTGCTAATTCTGATTTGCGCTATATTCCTTCCAATTTTATACAGTGGGGTTTTACAATTAATACACGATTATTAAAAGATCATAACCTATTGCATTTAAGATATGGTGTGGCATTAGAATATAATAATTTAAAGTCAACTGGACATCGTTATTTTAGTGAGTTAGAGAATGGAGATGTAGTGTTGATTCCTCATGAAAAAGACTTGCGCAAGTCTAGATTAGCCATTCGCTCTTTACAAATCCCAGTATATTTAGAGTTTGATCTCTCAAAAAATATAGTAGATGAAAAAACAGGAAGAGTTCATTTTAAAAGTCATCAGACTTGGAGATTTGGAGTAGGAGGGTTTGTGAACTTCAATAGACGAACTCCTGCTCAAGTCTATCGTTATACAGACAATGGAAGTGAATATAGAGTTAGAGAAAATAGTGATTTAACTATTAACAAAGTTAGATATGGTTTAGGAGCTTATGTTGGAAATGGAGATTGGAGTTTATTTACGCAATATGAACTTACTCCTATGTTTAAAGATAGCACTACAAAACAAAATATGTGGTCATTGGGATTGCGACTAGATATATAAGAAGTTTACTTTGTTTAAGAATCGTTACCTATAAAGAAGTTGTTTAATAACCACCATTAAGCAACTTCTTTTTTTATCTTTGTCAGATTCAAGAGAGAACCACACTTATATGATTTCTAAAAGTACAATAGACGCTGTGTTTGACGCAGCTCGTGTAGAAGAGGTGATAGGGGACTTTGTAAATCTGAAAAAATCAGGTACTAATTACAAAGGACTTAGCCCTTTCGTAAACGAGAAGACTCCTTCGTTTATGGTATCACCTGTTAAGCAGATTTGGAAGGATTTCAGCTCAGGAAAGGGGGGAAATGCAATTACTTTTTTAATGGAACATGAACATTTTTCTTATCCAGAGGCAATTCGCTTCTTAGCTAAGAAATATGGAATAGAAATTGAAGAAACGCAGCAAACTGACGAGGAAAAAGAGCAGTTGAATGAAAAGGAGAGTATGTATATTGTTTCTGAATATGCAAAGAAGTACTTTCAAGAAACGTTATTAGAATCTCAGGAAGGACAGGCAATTGGTTTGAGTTACTTCAAAGAACGTGGTTTTACTCCAGAAACAATAAAAGAATTTGGACTTGGATATTCGCCTGATAAATGGGAGGCATTTACTTCTGACGCTTTGGCAAAAGGTTATTCGTTAGAATATCTTGAAAAAACGGGACTTACTATAGTTAAAGAAGATAAGCGATTTGATCGTTTTAAGGGAAGAGTTATGTTTCCTATTATGAGTATGTCAGGTAGGGTACTTGGTTTTGGAGGACGTATTCTAACTAATGATAAGAAAGCTGCAAAATATCTAAATTCACCAGAAAGTGATATTTACCACAAGAGTAAAATTCTATATGGAATCTCTCATGCTAAACAAGAGATAGCTAAGAAAGACAACTGTTTTTTAGTAGAAGGATATACTGATGTAATTCAAATGCATCAAACGGGAATTAAAAATGTTGTTGCTTCTTCAGGAACTGCTTTGACGCCTGATCAAATCCGTTTAATCAATCGATTGACAAAGAATATTACCATGTTATTTGATGGTGATGCAGCTGGTATTAGAGCGTCTTTTCGTGGTGTGGATTTAATTTTGGAAGCAGGGATGAATGTAAGAGTTTGCCCTTTGCCTGATGGAGAAGATCCAGATAGCTTTGCTCGTAAACACACCTTAGAACAATTAGAACGCTATTTTGAGGAGAATGCGACTGACTTTATCCGTTTTAAGGCAAATATGCTAATGGATGATGCGAAGAATGATCCTATAAAAAAGGCAGACTTAATTCGAGATATGGTTTTGAGTATTTCAAAAATACCAGATCAAATTCAAAAAGAAATCTACGTACAAGAGTGTTCACGAATAATGGATATTTCGGAAGATGTATTGTTTAACTCTTTAGCACAACAAAGCAGAAAAGAGTTAGTCGAGAGCAATAAAAAATATACGCAAGAAAAAAAGAACCTTGAGGTAGTACACCGCGCTGCTGAAAATGGGGAGAAAAGACATATTGATACACTTTTTGTTCTTGAGAAAAAGATAATAGAGATTTTATTGCTTTATGGAAATGAGGAGGAGGTATTTATCGAATTAGTTTATGAAACCAATGAGGATAATGACATTATAGAAGTAGAACAAAAGGTTACACAAAAAGTCTATGAGCGTATTTATTTGAGCTTGCAGGAGGATGAGGTACAGTTGACTAATCCAATGTTTAAAACTATATATCAAGATTTGATGGATTATTTTCATCAGAATACATGGGATTTAGAAGCTTATTTGAAAAGGTTAGACCCTGAGTTATCTGAAGTTGTAACTACAATTATAATGGAAGATGAAAAAGAATCTTTACACAAGTGGGAATCACAAAACATCTTTGTAAAGCAAAAGACAGAGGGAATCGCACAATATGTTTCAGAAACGATTCTAACTTTGCGTATGTATCTTGTAAATACTATTATAGAGAAATATAAGAATAAATTGAGAGAAGCTGATCAAAAGAGATCTAATGAAATGCTCTCTACAATTATGGATTATACAGGTCTAGTCAATATGTTTTCAAAACGATTAGGACAAGTTACTTCACGATTTAAAACATTAGATTAATCATATAGAAAAAGGAAGCTATTAGCTTCCTTTTTTAATAATTTACGGTTGTAATTACCTCTATACTTGGGGTATATAACTTAGGTACTATTGCATGATAGGTTACGTATTCCCTGTAATAGCCTGGGGTAACGTAGAAATTAACATCTAATCGACCTCCCCTATTATAATCACAAAATTCTTTAAACATTACGGTTATATTCGGGATAGTCCTAAAATCTCTTAAATAGAGTTGTCCTATAATTAAATCATGTTGATTGAAATCAATGAAATTTTGATAATAAATTGAGCCATCCACAAGTCTTCTAAATTCGTTTTCTGACCTTATAACGATAAAACTATCACCGTTAAGAGAACGTACTTTAAAATTATATGGGTCAAAGCCATTTCTAGGATCTAATTGATAAGTAGGAATATATCCTCTATCGCAATAGTCATCTGTATTTGAACATGCTGATAGTCCAAAAATAATTAGAAGGAGAGCAATGTATTTTTTCATAAGCAATTTATTATAATTTGATTTTTCAAATTAATTAGAATGTAACTCCTTAGGTATTGTGCATACAGGGATAGGGTTTATTTTATGTTGATTAATACGATTTAATCTACTGTATATTTTAAATACTTCTAGTTCTCTTCCAGAAAAGTCTTCTTCTTTAGCACCATTTTCATAAGCAACCATAGCTACCTCTAATTCGTCATAAGAAGCACCTAATTGATCTTCGTCAGATCGGTCATCTCCAAATAGTCCATCAGTAGGCTTTGCTTTTATAATGCTATTAGGAACTTTTAAATATTCCCCAATTAAACGGACCTCTGATTTCATTAAGTCTGCAATTGGACTAATATCCACTCCACCATCACCATATTTTGTAAAGAAACCAACTCCAAAGTCTTCTACTTTATTTCCAGTACCGGCCACTAAGGCTCTATTTATACCTGCAAAGTAATACAAGGTAGTCATTCTTATACGAGCTCTAGTATTGGCTAAAGTTAGATTTTGTAATGCTTGATCTTGAGAAGCAGGTAATGAAGAAATTAATGTATCAAATGTTTGTGTTAGATCAGCTTCAATAGATTGAACGTTACTAAAATTTTCTTTTAAGAAAGTGATATGTTCTTTAGCTCGACTTACTTGACTTGATGCTTGATGAATAGGCATTTCCACACAAAGTAAAGGAAGACCTGTCATTGCACATAGAGTAGAAGTAACTGCAGAGTCAATACCTCCAGAAATGCCTATTACATATCCATTTACTCCTGCTTGTGTTGCGTACTCTTTTAACCAATTGACGATATATGTTGTTACAGCTGCAGTATTAAAGTTTTTGCTATTCATAGTTTTAAAATTTTAGACAAATCAGTTGTATCTTTTTATCTTTGTATGCTTTATAAAAGAAAATACAATGAACCTGTTCAAAAATAATAAATTAACTACGGTATTATTTCTAATTAGTTCACTTTTTTTAATTAATTGCTCTGATAAGCAAACTGCATTAGAAAAAGAGATTAGTCAAATACCTATGAATACAGAGGTTGTTCGCTTTGATTCAATTTTTTATAATTCGAAAGAAGATGAGCTAGAAATAGTTAAGCATCGTTTTCCTTATTTGTTTCCAAAGGAAATGGATAATCAATTCTGGATTAATAAGAAAAGGGATACTTTATTTAAAGAGCTTAATAGCGAAGTAGCAAAAAACTACACATCATTAGATCCACTTGCTAAAGAATTAAATACGTTTTTTAAGCATGTAAAATATTATTTTCCTGAGGAAAGTGAAGATAAAAAGATATTAACATTAGTTTCTGAAGTTGATGTTGCGGCCAAAGCTGTATATGCTGATACTTTAGTTTTAATTTCTTTAGACACTTATTTAGGAAAAGATCATCGTTTTTATGGAGGTTTTCCTGTGTATTTGAGAACCTCATTTGAGCAAGATCAAATACTTCCAGATTTAGCAGCTAATTTTATAATGCAACAGATGAATGCCCCTACTGATCGTACTTTTTTAGGAGGTATGATTCATAATGGACTTATATTATATGGGCAAAAGGAGTTACTTCCATCATTAGATGATGCTGTAATCATGGGGTATAGTAAGGAACAGTTAGATTGGGCAAAGGCAAATGAGAGTGAGATATGGCGTTATTTTATAGATAATAATCTTCTATATAGCACGGATTCTAAATTATCTACTCGCTTTCTAGAACCTGCACCATTTTCAAAGTTTTATTTAGAAATAGATGAAGAGGCGCCTGGTAGAGTAGGAGCTTGGGTAGGTTGGCAGATTGTTAACTCTTATATGAAAAATAATAATGTAACTTTGCAAGAGCTTTTAAGGAAAAATGCTAGAGAAATTTTTGAACAATCAAAATACAAACCGAAAAAGTAATGAGTAAAAAGAAATTTGTCTCTGATATTAATATTAGAGTAGAGTTAGATGAAAATAGAGTTCCAGATAAAATATTATGGAATGCTAAAGATGGAGGTGTAGAGGCAGCTCGTTCAAAGGCAATGTTATTATCTATATGGGACCATAAGGTACAAGAAACGTTGCGAATCGATTTATGGACTAAAGATATGCCTGTAGATGAAATGAAGAAATTCTTCCATCAAACATTTGTTAGCTATGGCAGATACTACGTGT
>NZ_BAEX01000017.1 GCF_000246945.1 Myroides injenensis M09-0166 | reverse complement strand
ATTTCTACCGTTATAAAATTATAAATTTTTCTTTTTTTCTATAAAAAATCCCCAATTATAGCTAGATAAAATGCAGTTAAACAAAGATTGTTTTAAAAGATAGTTTCCTATTTTTACCAAGACAAAAACAAATAGAAAACCCAATTACAATATGATAAAAAAATTCATTCCCCTAGCCTTTCTTTTTACAATTTCAATGTCAGCACAAGTTGTAAAAGATACTATCTATTCTGATACTTATAATTATATTACTAATAAAGAAAATGCCACTTATTTTTCGTTAACAACTAACAAAAACGATGATATTAAAAATATTGAAACTTATAAATTAAGTAACAACCTATTAATATCAAAAGGAAAAGCAAAAACACAATATAGTAAAATATCATATTACGGAGATGTAAATTACTACACTGAAGATGGTAAATTACAATCTACATTTACTTACGATGAGAGTGGAAACCTAGTCAGTGCTAACTCTACCGATATATTTACTGGCGATACCTACTATGGCAAATTTAGCGAAAGTGAAAGCATGTTATATGACGGGAAAGTTATGCAACAATTAGATGGAATTGTTTATTTCGCTCAAGCAGTAGAGGGAGATTTTAAACAATTTGATTTTATCAACCCAAAAAATGACAAAAACAAAATTTCTTATTCATTTAATGATAATGGTGAGTATGAAAGTATGCAATACTACGATGAAAAAGGGAATTTAAAACACTCTCTTTATTTTCAGGATCAAGTTCCTTATAACGGAACTAGCGTAGAAATAACACCTAGTGAATTTATAATTTCTTCAATTAATACATATAAAGAAGGAGAAGTTACTCAAAAGGAATTATTCTATACTAATGGTAAGCTAAAATCAAAAATGGTTACTAAAGATGATAGTGTAGAAGAAACCACTTATGATAAAAATGGTAAGATAATAGGACACTATAGTAGTGTTTTAGTAGATGGGTATCAAGATCAATATACTGGTACGGTATTTTATTTTAATTATGCTGATCCTACAGATGAAATACAAACTACATATAAATATGATAAAGGTAATTTACTTGAGACAACTACCTTTTACTCACATCCAAAACCAAATGTAAAAAAGTCTGTTACCAAATATGATAGTACTACAAACTATATTACTGAAGTAGAGTATTATGATATAAATGGTAAAGTGAAAAGCGTACTTACTTATCAAGATTATATGCCTTTCAATGGTACTTCTTATGAAGACGATAGCATAACAAACTATAAAGATGGTGAAATCATATCTCAACAGGCTTTCTATTCAAATTCTGATAAAATATTTGAAAAGAGAGAAAATGATGTAAGTATTTATTATGACAAATCGGGAAAAGAAATTGGTCGTGCTTATTATGAAAGAGATCCTTATGAAAATTTATCTGTAAAAAAAGGAACTGTCTTTACTATGTATGATGGAAAGATTAGCAGTGCAGAAAAATATGAAAAAGGACAAATCGTATACAGAGCAGAATATAACACATCAAGTAAATCATTACAGTTAAAATCGGAAACTTTTTATACTAACAACATTGTCAATAAAGTTGTAAACTATTATAACAATGGAAAGATTCAAGAAGTACAAATTCACGCACCTAATTATTATGGTTCTGAAGTAACATCTGCTACCTATTATGATAAGAAAGGAAAAGAATTAGGCAAGTTTGATTTTGAAGAAAAGAATGGAACTAAAATCGAATTTTATAATGACAATCAAGTAAAGTCAATAGAAAAATTCATCAATGGAAAAGCCATCACTGCTAAAAAATATCTTCCAAAAGATAGTGCAAACATCTATGACAATACCTCTTGGAGTACAAATGATGAGTATGAAACTGCTTTATGGAATACAAGCAGCGAATATTATTTATTTTATGAAATAGACTTTAACAAATCTGGAAAATTCTTTAATAGTAATGGTGAAGTTATTTCTACTGTTACTTACAAGGATGGAGCACCTTATAATGGTATAGTTCATGAAAGTGATGGTTATCAAATTACAGAAACACCTTTTAAAAATGGATTAAGAGAGGGGATTGAAAATCAATATTCAATTTACAATACTGACAATCCATATAAAAAAGTTTATTACTCTGCAGGTGAAAAAACAAAAGAAGAAAATTTTACTGATACTATTATGATCAGTTCTGAAGAATTTCAAAATGAACTAAGAAATGGTTTTAGTATTAAATATGATGATGAAGGAAATGAAATATCTAGAATAGAATATAAAAATGATTATCCATATGAAGGTGCAGAATTATCTGATGGATATGAGTATAAGACACAAACGATTTATCAACAAGGAGATAAAATAAAAACTACTTATTTCAATGTTTATAATGATACAACCCTAGCAGAAGAAATAAAAATTAGCGATAATCATTTTCAAAGAACTATTAACAATGAAGATGCAAATTCTACTATTAAGTTCGAATTAGTTGATGGTATTCTTGATGGAAAATATCAATACATAGAAAATGATAAAGTTAAATACAATGCTACTTTTAGTGATGGAAAATTAAAGGAAGGAACAATTGTAATTAATGATTTAAATTTAGTAGAAGATTATTATGGTTATTCATATGATACTTATGAAAATCACACAATAATTACCTACAAAAAAAATGTAGTAAAACTAAGTATTGTTGACAATAAGACTGGTAAAGAACTTTACCAAGCTGAAACTAAGATAAAAAAAGGAAATAATGATCTAGATCCTATATTATCGAAAGTAATATCAATAAAGAATTTATACCCAAGTAATAACTTTTTCAGCTCTTATTATTAAGAATATAGATAGCTATAAAAAGCGAGAGGCTGTCCATAAATGGACAGCCTCTTATTCTTTTTATATATTAGTTCTTTTACAAATCACTTTTTAGATGAAATTCAAAACGATCTAATTCACTATCGTCAGCGATATAACGTATGATTTTAATATCCTCATCAGTCAAAACTACATGTCGACGATCCATAACGACTTTCAATGTACTAATAGCCTTATCGACATCATAGAAATCAGAAACTTCAATACCTCCCCAAGTAAAGTTTGGTATAACTGTACTAGGAAAACCTCCTCCAAAAATACTACATGAAATACCTACAACAGTACCAGTATTAAACATGGTATTAATACCAGATTTACTATAGTCTCCCATCATTAACCCACAGAACTGAAGTCCCGTTTTTTCATATTTCATTTTTTCAAAGTTCCATACTTTTACAGGAGCATAATTATTCTTTAAATTAGAATTGTTAGTATCAGCACCTAAATTACACCACTCTCCTAAGACTGAATTTCCTAAAAAACCATCATGCCCTTTATTACTATAACCAAATATAACCGAATTACTAACTTCTCCACCTACTCTACTATGTGGGCCTACAGTAGTAGCACCATATATTTTAGCTCCCATTTTTACCTGAGACCCTTCACATAAGGCAAATGGTCCTCGTATAATAGCCCCTTCCATAATCTCAGTATCCTTTCCAATATAAATTGGTCCAGTTGAAGCATTTAATGTCACGAAATTCAAAACAGCTCCTTCTTCAATAAATACATTTTCTGGTGCTAGGACATTCACTGTAGCTGGAATAGACTCAGAAATACGATCTTCTGTAATCAAATCAAAATCAGCTCTTAATGCAGCGTCATTCTTTGCAAAGATATCCCATTTGTGCTCTATCTTAAGTAACTCCTTTTTATACTCTATTAAATCATAAGTATCTAGATTAACCTCATCTTGACTATCTTGAGTATAAAATGCTATAATATCTTCCTTATATAATATTCCTTGGAGAGGTTGTAAGTCTTGTATCATTTCTACAAGTTCTTGTGTAGGCAAGTAAGCAGCATTAATCATTACATTATTTTCTAATTCTACCATTGGGTATTTATAAGATAAATATTCTTCAGTAATAGTTGTAGTCGTTGACCCTAAAAACTTTTCCCATTTTTCTCTAATTGTCAAAATTCCGACTCTAATATCAGCCACTGGGCGTGTATAAGTAAATGGTAATAAATTTCCTCTTACTTCTCCGTCAAATAAAATATAATTCATGATAAGCATTTCTTTATTTAAAGTTTAAAGTTACAAAGAATAGCTTAAAAAATATAGCCAAGAGGCACTATTTATTTAACCTTCAATTAAGAATCAATATTTTAAAAACTCCTTATTTTCCTCAGGATATGCTTTTGATTTAGAAATAAACATAAATCTTATAAATAAAATTTAATAGTACTATGCTACCTGGATGATTACCATAAAAAAACCCTCACTAAAAAGTAAGGGTTTATTATTGTAGTAAATTCTAAAATTATTTTTTGAATTTAGCATATTTGTTTTTGAATTTATCAATACGTCCTGCAGTATCGATAAGTTTAGATTTACCTGTGTAGAATGGGTGAGATGTACGAGAGATCTCCATTTTGAACACTGGGTATTCCACTCCATCAACTTCGATAGTTTCTTTTGTATCTACTGTTGATTTTGTAATGAATACGTCTTCGTTAGACATATCTTTAAATGCTACTAATCTGTAATTTTCTGGGTGAATACCTTTTTTCATGATAAACCTGTTTTAAATTTTGAGCTACCTTTCACTTTGCGGCTTTCTATTTCTCAAGAAAGATATAAATGTCGGATAACTTTTTTATTGTTAAATTATTTTTTATTCAGATTGCAAATTTACAACTAATATTGAATTTTCAAATAAGTATTTCAATTTTATTTTTATGCTATACTTCAATCTGTTCTCTTATCGAATATTCCAATAAAGCATTATTACTTAGCTACCATTTTAGCACTATCTAAATCTAAGTATATCAACAAATTCGCAATTTAACACTTTTATATTTTTGATTTTCGCCAACAACTTTATCTTTGATAACTTAAAACCAACTTTATATCAAAAAACTATGTTTAAAAAACTAACTACAATTGTATTTTTATTAATTACAATACTAACCTTAGCTCATCCAGATAAAAAAGCTGTTGAACAAGCATTATACAATTTAAAAAACGTCACTTTTCACCAACTTGATTCAAAAGATGATTCTTATCTAGTATATGAATTAAAAATAAAACAACCTATTGACCATAACGATGAATCAAAAGGATTCTTTTATCAAAAAGTACATTTCTATCACAGAGGTTTTGAACAGCCAACAATAATGGAGACTAATGGTTATGATTTATATGTAAGAGCAAGTGAAATGGTCGATTATCTTCAAAGTAACTATTTGAATATTGAACACAGATATTTTGGTGAATCTATTCCAGAAGGCAAACCTTGGCAATACTTAACGATGGAACAAGTTACCGGCGATTTACATGAAATCAATCAATTATTTAAGGAATTATATAAAGGAAAATGGATCAGTACAGGTATTAGTAAAGGAGGGCAAACTACTATCTATTACCGCTACTTCTATCCCAATGATGTAGATGTCTCAATCCCTTATGTAGCACCCTTTAATCAATCGCTAGAAGAACCAAGAATCTACAGCTTTTTAAATCAAGTGGGTGATAAAAGTTGTCGTGATAAAATTCAAAAAATACAAATTCAATTATTTGAAAATAAAGAAGCAATCCTAGAAAAACTTAATTGGTACGCGAAAGGAGCCAATCTTACCTTTGACTACATAGGATCATTAGAAAAAGCGTTTGAATATGCAGTACTAGAATATAGTTTTGCTTTTTGGCAATCAGGACATTCTTGTGAACTTATTCCTGCTACTGATAATATAGATGAATTAACAGAATATTTTTTAAGTATAAGTAATATTGATTTCTTCAGTGACAGAGATATAAATAAATATGCTTCTCATTATTATCAAGCAGGTACACAATTAGGGTATTACGGTTATGATATTACTCCATTTAAAAAATATGTTAGCTTTACTTCAAACCCTTTAGCTACTTTCATGCCTGAAGGTACATCATATAGTAGTTTTGATGACAAATTAATCAAGAAAGTAAAAACTTGGTTAGATGAAAAAGCAAACAATATACTTTATGTTTATGGAGAAACAGATACATGGAGTGCATCAATGGTCATCCCTACCAAAAAAGTAAATTCTAAATCTTACGTCCTTCCTAAAAAAAATCATGGACAAGCAAGAGTAAAAAATATGTCACCTAATATGCAGAAAGACTTTTTTGATACTTTAGAAAAAATGTCAAATCTAAAACCTGTCAAATAATTCTATATCCATAAAAAAGACACTTTTCTGATAAATAAGGAAAGTGTCTTTTTTTATGGATTATACTTAACTATTTAAATCTGCTGTATCAGCGTCATCATTAATACAATAATCTTTATAGAGAGATCTCTGGATTCGTTAATTGATTAGGTATGTATTCACTATAGATTTCTATACCCAATATATCCTTTATATATCAATAGGCTATGAGTTTTTCAGCAAACACTTTAACTATCTAACTAAAATAAAAACTACCTCACTTTTTTTTAATTCAAAAAAAACATATCTAACTATATTACAACACATTACCTTAAAAACAATCATTTTAAGGTAAAATCGTAATGCTTGCTAAAGCCACTATTCATAAGCATTAGAGCGAAATCCTTCAACACTTCTTCAACACTTCCCCATGATTGCTCCATATAGAGGGCTATTTGTTGAAGGAATCTTGAAGAACTGTTGACGCGTTGTTGAAAAAATCATATCCTCTATAGTAATAAAGGCATATAAGAAATCTCTTATTCCAAGAATTTTTTTAAGTACTTCTATTCAAAAAACACCTTTTAAAAATAAAATGATTGTTATGAATTGGATAAGCGATAATAAGATGAAGTAACCTTGACTTTTTAGATTTTTTAAATTTCTAGACCCCCTCTTTATTTTACAAGAGTTAAGACGACTTCACTCCTAACTATCTTACATTCTTTCACTAAACATGCAAACAAACTACTGTTTAAAAAAACAAGAATTCATCACCTATTTAAATCTGATTATTAAATCATTTTTTTTTAGACTTTGCTATAAAAATAGGCTTCAGTATTTTTTCAAAACCTTATTCTAAAAGACCTTTAAAACAATTAATCACAAATAAGAATATTTACCAGAATAATAAATTGAAAAAATAAATAATCTTTTTACTATTCTACAACATTTAGAGATTGTAATAGTGTTAATATTCTCTGATTCTACGCAGAAGTCTAAGGCTTATTTTTAGTATATTTGTAACTTAATATTGAAAATAAATAATGAAAAATTCGATAAATAAAATTGGAATAAGATTTGGTTTAATTTTAGCATTGTATTATTTGCTATTTGACTGTATCGTATTTTATACTGATCAAAGTCTATTTACTAGTTTACCTTTAGGTTTTTTAAATATTGGAGTAACTATAGTCTTAGCAGTAGCTTGTATGCTTATTAGTAAAAAAGCAGCTGGTGGATATATTACCTTTAAAGATATTTTCACTCCTTACCTTATCTATATTGCTATTGGAGTTACAGCCAATATGGCTATTTATTATTTATTATTCACTGTAGCCGACCCTACAGCACAAGATAGCCTAAGAGAAACTTTATATCAAATGGCTGTAGAGCGTATTGATGCGATCGGTCTAGTAGATGATGATAGAATTGCAAAATTAGAACAAGCTAAAGAATCTAACCCTTTTACATTTAAAGCACAAATATTTGCTTGGGCAGGAAGTATATTAAAATATTGTATACTAGGTTTTTTATTAGCTGCTATTTTTAGAAATAAGTCAGAATTTATGCAGCCTTTACCAAAAGAAAAATCAGAAAAATAATTTCACTAAGTTTATATCTTTAATATTTTAAAGAAGTATATTAACTAGACAAGACCTTAACAGTAATGAATATATCTATTGTCATCCCTTTACTAAATGAAGCAGAATCTTTGCCTGAATTATATGCTTGGATTACTAAAGTAATGCAAAAGCATCAATACAGTTATGAAGTTCTATTCATAGATGATGGTAGTACAGACCAGTCCTGGGATATAATTTCTAAGCTTTCCTATGACGATTCTCATATAAAAGGTATCCGTTTTCAACGTAACTTTGGAAAGTCACAAGCATTACACGCTGGATTTTTAGAAGTAGAAGGAGATGTGATTATCACAATGGATGCTGATTTACAAGACAGCCCTGATGAGATACCTGAACTCTATAATATGATTATGGAGGAACACTATGACTTAGTCTCTGGATGGAAGAAGAAAAGATATGACTCTGTTATAGCTAAAAATATTCCTTCAAAACTTTTTAATTGGGCTGCCAGAAAAACTTCAGGTGTGTACTTACATGACTTCAATTGTGGATTAAAAGCTTATCGAAAAGATGTAGTAAAAAACATAGAAGTATATGGAGAGATGCATCGCTATATACCAGTATTAGCAAAAAATGAAGGATATGCAAAAATTGGTGAAAAAGTAGTAATACATCAAGCTCGAAAATATGGAACCACTAAATTCGGTATGAGCCGTTTTATAAATGGTTTCCTAGATTTAATTACCATATGGTTTTTAGCTAAATTCGGTAAGCGTCCTATGCACTTTTTTGGAGCAATGGGCGTTCTAATGTTTGGAATCGGTTTTATAGCCGCATTATTTATTGGTATTCGAAAACTGTACAAATTATATATTGGTGAACCAGCAATATTAGTGACAAACGATCCTTGGTTCTACATTTCACTTACCACAATGATAATTGGAACTCAATTATTCTTAGCTGGTTTTATAGGAGAAATGATACTTAAAACGAAATCTAACAGTAATAGATATAAAATCGCGGAACAACGCGGTTTTTAACAAACACTAAAATTATTATTATGCAAGTAGAAAAAGAAATCTTAGCAAAAGCAGAACAATGGTTAGTTGCTCCTTTTGACACAGAGACTCAACATGCAGTACAAAAAATGATTGATACTGATCCAGCTTTACTAAAAGATAGTTTTTACAAAAACTTAGAATTTGGTACTGGCGGTATGCGCGGAATAATGGGAATTGGTACTAACCGTATCAATAAATATACTTTAGGAAAAAACACTCAAGGACTTTCTAATTATATTAAGCAATCTTTTCCAAATGAAGAATGGAAAGTAGCGATCAACTTTGACTGTCGTCATAATAGTCAAGAATTAGCTAAAGTAGTAGCAGATGTATTTACTGCAAATGGAATAAAGGTTTATTTATTCTCTGAGATGCGTCCTACACCAGAACTTTCTTTTGCTGTTAGATATTATGGTTGTAATGCAGGTATTGTATTGACTGCATCACACAATCCACCAGAATATAATGGATATAAAGTGTACTGGCAAGATGGTGGTCAAATAGTGCCTCCAAATGATGCAGCTGTTATAGATGAAATAAACAAACTAACTTATAGTGAGATAAACTTCAATGGTAATGATAGCCTAATCACTTATGTTGGCGAAGATCTAGACAAAGCATTTATTGATTCTACAATTTTAAACGCAAGTTTCGACACACCACAATCAGTAAAAGATGGTTTAAAAATAGCTTATACTTCATTGCATGGAACATCTATCAAATTAATCCCAAGAGTTCTAGAAGCTGCTGGATATGAAAATGTTTATATTGTAAAAGAACAAGCTGAACCAAATGGAGATTTCCCTACAGTAAAATCGCCAAATCCTGAAGAACCTGAGGCATTAAAAATGGCTTTAGAGTTAGCTGATGAAAAAGGTGCTGATATTGTAATTGGTACAGACCCTGACTCTGACCGTATTGGTATTGGAGTTCGTGATTTAGATGGAAAAATGATCCTTCTTAATGGTAACCAAACAATGGTTATGATGACAGGATTCTTATTAGAACAATGGAAACGCAATAAAGGATTTAAAGGAAATGAATTTATTGGATCTACGATTGTTTCTACTCCTATGATGTTGGATTTAGCAGAAAGCTATGGTGTAGAGTGTAAAGTAGGTTTGACTGGTTTTAAATGGATTGCTAAATTCATCAATGAGTGTCCTAATCAAAAATTTATCGGAGGTGGTGAAGAGAGCTTTGGATTTATGGTAGGTGATGCAGTAAGAGATAAAGATGCTGTTGCTTCTACTCTATTAGTTTGCGAAATTGCTGCTATCGCTAAGGCTGCAGGAAGTTCTTTCTACCAAGAATTAATGAATCTATATATTGATAATAGATTCTATAAAGAGCATTTAATCTCTATTGTTAAGAAAGGTATTTCTGGAGCAGAAGAAATTAAGCAGATGATGGTAGACTTAAGAGAACATCCATTGACTGAAATAATTGGTCAACGCGTAGTTTGTGTTGAAGATTATCAAAGCAGTGAAGCTAAAAATCTAATAACAGGGGAAGTAGAAACCATCACAGTTCCTAAATCTAATGTGTTAATCTACTACCTAGAAGACGGTACTAAAATAGCTGCTAGACCAAGTGGTACTGAACCTAAGATTAAATTCTATTTCAGTGTAAACGAACCACTTCACAATCTTTCAGAAGTAAAAGAAACAGAAAAAGTACTAGACCAGAAAATTCAGGATATCATTAAAGAAATGAAATTAAACTAATAGAATAGACTGGTAGAAATACCAGTCTATCTTTTATTCCCTATATTCAAACAACATATGAACGAATACTTCAAGAAGATTATTCGCTTTGCGAAACCTTATAAGACTTACGCTTACCTAAATATATTCTTTAATATCCTATATGCACTGTTCAGTGCATTGTCTTTTGTTGCACTGATTCCAATGCTTACTGTTTTATTTGGTGATGAAAAACCCGTAACAGAAAAGCCAATTTACACAGGTTTTAGTCATGCGAAGGATTATTTACAAGACATAATGTCGTTTTACTTAACGCAGCATTCTGATGAGTATGGTGCTCAGAATACCTTAATGTGGTTAGCTGCATTGATAATATCATTGTTCCTTCTTAAAAACTTATTTAATTATTGGGCGATGTACTTCATTACTTTCTTACGTAATGGAGTTCTAAAAGATATTCGTAATGCGATGTACAAAAAATCTCTTGATCTGCCCTTATCTTTCTTCTCAGAAAAAAGAAAAGGTGATGTAATATCAAGAATCACATCAGATGTATTAGAAATACAACACTCCTTTTTATCCATCTTAGAAGTAGTAGTAAGAGAGCCTCTTACGATTATTTTTACAATAGTTACCATGTTTGCAATAAGTACACAGTTAACTATTTTTGTATTTATCTTTGTTCCAGTATCAGGGATTATTATATCAAAAGTTGGTAAAACGCTAAAAAAGAGCTCTCAAAAAGCATCAAAAGAACAAGGTTACTTTTTATCTATTATTGAAGAATCTTTAGCTGGATTACGCGTTATTAAAAGTTTTAATTCCGAGAAAAAATTCAATAATAAGTTTCAAAACTCTACTCAAACTTTTTATGAGTTAAACAATACTATTCTAAATCGTCAGAACTTATCTTCCCCATTAAGTGAATTTTTAGGTATAGTAACTATAGCTGTATTATTAGTTTATGGTGGACATTTAGTATTGGGAGAAGGGTCACTTACTGGTGCTTCATTTATCGCTTATATTGGGATGGCTTATAATATTTTAACTCCAGCAAAAGCAATGTCTAAAGCTTCTTATAGTTTAAAAAGAGGAAATGCTGCTGCAGAAAGAGTGTTAGAAATATTAGAAGAAGAAAACCCAATTACTTCAAAACCAGATGCAGTACATAAAACATCTTTTGAAAATGAAATTGATATAAAGAATATCTCTTTCAAATATGAGAATGAATTAGTACTTAAAGATTTTACCCTTACTATTCCAAAAGGAAAAACTGTAGCTTTAGTTGGGCAATCTGGAAGTGGAAAAAGTACAATTGCTAACTTACTAACTCGTTTTTGGGATATTGAAAGTGGTACAATAAAAGTTGATTCACAAGAGATTAAAGATTTAGATATCCATGATTTAAGAGACTTGATAGGACTTGTTACACAAGACAGCATCTTATTTAACGATACTATAAAAAACAATTTATTAATCGGTAAAGAAAACGCAACTGACGAGGAAATTATAGAAGCATTAAAAATTGCTAATGCCTATGAATTTGTCAAGGACTTACCTGATGGTATAGAAACAAATATTGGAGATGCAGGTAGTAAGCTATCCGGAGGTCAAAAGCAACGTCTTTCTATTGCAAGAGCCGTATTAAAAAACCCTCCTATTATGATTCTTGATGAAGCGACCTCAGCACTTGATACTGAAAGTGAGAAACTTGTTCAAGTAGCATTGGAGAATATGATGAAAAATAGAACATCTATTGTCATTGCTCACCGACTATCTACAATACAAAATGCAGATTTGATTGTAGTAATGCAAAAAGGTAAAATAATTGAGCAAGGTACACATCAAGAATTAATGAGTCAAAATGGTACATATTCTAAGTTAGTTTCACTACAAACATTAGATTAATGTTTAGAGAAAATGAGCATATAAAATTACCAACAGATCCCAATACAATCATTTGGAAGTATATGGATCTGTCTAAGTTTTTGGATTTATTATTATCCAACAAAATGTTTATGTCACGCTCTGATAAATTTGAGGATCAATATGAAGGTACTTTTAGTGAGCCTACTTATGAAGAAATCAAACGTATTAGTGCAGACAACCCTACATTTTTAGATCAGTATAAACAAAAGAGAAAGAATGTAGTAGTTAGTAGTTGGCATATAAACGAGTATGAATCGTTTGCAATGTGGCAAATCTTTACAAAAAACAATGAAGGCTTAGCCATACAGTCAACTATTGGACGACTAAAAGAAGCTCTAAACTCTGAAACAAGAGTAGATCAACATATTGGAGAAGTTCACTATATTGATTATAAAAAAGAATACATTCCTTTTGAAGATGACTTTTTCCCTTTTTTATTTAAAAGAAAGAGTTTTCAATATGAAAAAGAAGTGCGTGTAATATCAGATGTAACACCTCTAAATTTACATATAAACGAAGGAGTAAAAATAAATATTGATATCAATCAATTAATTGAAAAGATCTACATACACCCTAAGTCAGAAAATTGGTATAAAAAATTAGTTTTGGAACTAATGCACAAACTCAATTTTAAATTTACAATTGAGAAATCAGACTTAGAAAGTGATATTTTAATTTAAAAGAAGCCTATGGAAACAGCTAGCACAAATCAAATCATTACTTCTATTTTAGATAATGACTTTTATAAATTTACGATGCAGTATGCTGCTATCAAACAATTCCCTTATGCTAAAGCTGCATATATATTTATAAATAGAGGTGAACACAAATATCCTCCAGGTTTTGCTGAAGCTTTAAGAGCTGCTGTGGATGAAATGGCAAAACTTAGATTAACAAAAGCAGAAAAATCTTTCTTGCAAAAAACTTGTCCTTACCTTGATCCTACCTATTTAGATTTTCTACAAGGGTATCACTATGATCCTTCTGAAATAGAAATTTCACAAGAAGGAGACGAATTACAAGTTAGCATTAGAGGATATTGGTATCGCACTATTTTATGGGAAGTACCACTAATGTCTATCATCTGCGAATTATACTACAGAATGACTAATTCAGAAAGAGATTCTGCGGAAAAAGTGATAGAAACGACAAGAACGAAAATAGAAAACTACAAAAAATTAGGAGTTACTATAGCTGAGTTTGGAACTCGTAGACGTCACTCTTACGCAGTACATCAGTTAGTGGTAGAAACCTTAAAAAAATATGGTGGTGATACTTTTATTGGAACAAGTAATGTTCATTTAGCTATGAAATATGGCACTAAGCCAATTGGTACACATGCACATGAATGGTTTATGTTTCATGCCGCTAAATATGGCTTTAAAATGGCCAATTCGACTGGACTAGAGCATTGGGTAGATACTTACAGAGGTGATTTAGGCATTGCATTAACAGATACTTATACAAGTAAAGTTTTCTTTGAACAATTTGACAAGAAGTTTGCAAAACTCTTTGATGGAGTAAGACATGATAGTGGTGATCCTCTAGAATTTGCAGATATGACAATTGCACATTACAAAAGTTTAAATATTGACCCAACTTCAAAAACCATTATATTCTCTGATGGACTAAATCCAGAAAAAGTTGAGCGCATTGCTAAACACTGCAAAGGAAAAATAGGAATGTCATTTGGTATTGGAACAGATTTTACAAATGATGTGGGATTAGAAGCTATGAATATTGTTATTAAAATGACACAAGCTTTGCCTGAAGGCGGTCACTGGACAGACGTTGTAAAACTTTCT
The DNA here is from genome assembly GCF_000246945.1 of Myroides injenensis M09-0166. Taxonomy (GTDB): domain Bacteria; phylum Bacteroidota; class Bacteroidia; order Flavobacteriales; family Flavobacteriaceae; genus Flavobacterium; species Flavobacterium injenense. The sequence continues at coordinate 30,762 of NZ_BAEX01000017.1, read as the reverse complement.
GATGAACCCAAAAAACATACTGGAACACCAGAAATGATTGAATTAGCACAACGATTATTAGATATACCAGTCTCAAAATAAGATAGTATTAATTTATTGAGATTTTTATTTATAAAATCAATTAAATTAACTATAAAAGATTATTTTTGCATCAAATATTAAATAGAATATAATGGCAACGAACAGAACTTTTACAATGATCAAACCTGACGCTGTTGAAGCAGGTCACATCGGTGGAATCATCAATATGATTACTGAAGCAGGATTTAAAATCGTATCTATGAAGTTAACTCAATTAACAGTTAGAGATGCAGAAAAATTCTATGAAGTACACAGTGAAAGACCATTCTACGGTGAATTAGTTGAATTCATGTCAAGAGGTCCAATCGTAGCAGCTATCTTAGAAAAAGATAACGCTGTTGAAGATTTTAGAAAATTAATCGGTGCTACTAACCCTGCTGAAGCTGCTGAAGGTACTATCCGTAAAAAATATGCTAAATCTATTGGAGAAAATGCAGTACACGGATCTGATAGCGATGAAAATGCTGCTATCGAATCTGCTTTCCATTTCGCTGGTAGAGAACAATTCTAGTTTTAGAATTTATTAGAATAATACCAAAAGAGCTACTTTCGCAAAAAAGTAGCTCTTTTTTTATACATATGATTAGTCCATACCTCTTTTTAATGTTTTTTAAATAAAAACATTAAAACACATTGTATTCATGACAATAAAAATATATTTTCGCTAAAAAATAATCAAAAAGCTCATGAATCTAAAAAAACTATTCAGTTTAATCAAAACACCACTTTGGACAATCATTATTCCTTTTATTGCCCTTCTTTTGATTTTTTTTAAAGCTTCTTTACCTTCATCGATATTCACAGATATTCTTTTGGGAGTTTTTCTAATCGGCTCAGTATTAGCGGCAGTGCATCATGCAGAAACTGTTGCGCACCGTTTCGGAGAACCCTATGGTACGATTATATTAGCCCTCGCAATTACTGTAATAGAGGTTTCTCTTATTGTTTCAATTATGCTTAGCGAAACCAATGATGAACCTTCTTTCTTAGCCAGAGATACTGTATTTGCGGCAATTATGATTATTCTAACAGGAATTATAGGTCTTTGCTTTTGGGTTGGAGGCTACCATTACAAAGAACAAAACTTTATAAAACAAGGGGTAAGTACAGGGCTAATTACTTTAATTGCTATTTCTACATTAACGTTAATATTGCCAAACTTTACGACAAGCCAAGCTGGTAATAGTTATACTAATTCGCAATTAATTTTTGTAGCTATCGTTTCCCTTATTCTTTACATAGGTTTTCTAGCAGTACAGACAATAAGACATAGAAACTATTTTATTATTGAAGAAACAAAAGAAATAACCCATCATGAAGAAATAAATGATGAAGAACTCAAAGAAATAGAAGAGCATTTAGAAGAAAATCACGTTAATTTACCAACTACAATCGTTGCCTTTGCAATTCTTGTTGTAGCCTTAACTTGTGTGGTTTTACTTTCTAAAATGTTATCACCTACCATTGAAAGTGCTGTTGTAGAAGCAGGAGCTCCTAAATCATTAGTAGGTATTATCATTGCAACAGTAATTCTACTTCCAGAAGGTCTAGCTGCCTATAAAGCTGCTAAAAGAGATAGATTGCAAACAAGTCTAAACTTAGCCATTGGATCAGCACTTGCGTCAATAGGGTTGACAATTCCTGCCGTGGCAATTGTATCTTATTTCACTGGATTAACAGTAGCTTTAGGTATTGATGCAAAATCAACCGTATTATTAATTACCTCTTTAGCCACTGTTTATATTTCTATTAGCTCTGGACGAACAAATATTCAGCAAGGTATTGTACTACTAGTATTATTTGCAACTTATCTATTTACTACAATAACGCCTTAATACATAGTTGCAATCAGATAACTTTGAAATAAAAAAATAGACCTCTTCAAGATTGAAGAGGTCTATTTTTTTATCTTATTAAAATTTCAATACTTATTGAAACATACTTAAATTTAACTCATTAACTAGATCTAATATCATATGGTATCCAGCCACTGAGTTACCTTGTTTATCTAATCCAGGACTAAAAGCACCTATTCCCATCTTTCCAGGTACACTTACCACGATACCCCCTCCTACTCCAGATTTACTAGGAAGACCAACAGTACGTGCATACTCACCACTAAATTCATACATTCCAGCAATAAGCATTTGAGATTGTACTAATTTACCTAATTCAATACTTTTATATCTATCATCCCCGTCAAAACGAACACATTGATTTGCAAAAAAGTAACCAATCTTAGCTAAATCTTCTGCTGTTACTTCAATAGAACATTGTTTGAAATAATTATCTAACTTATCTTCTTCTCCTTCTAATAATCCATTATTTTTTAGAAGATAAAATATTCCTCTATTGCGGTGTCCAGTCTCTTTCTCAGAATGATAAACATCTTTACTATAGTCAATCTTATCGTTTTTAGTAATATAACGAACCATATCTAATATTTTAAGAAAAGGAACTTCACCCTCTCCATCTAATAATGCAGTAGTTAAAATAGCACCAGCATTCATCATTGGATTTAATGGCTTTCCATTAGTTTCTAGATTAGCATAATGATTAAATGGTTTATCTGTACCATAATACCCCATATCTTTAAAAACTACATCTTCACCCTTTTCTGAAACTGCAACAAATAATGAGATAATTTTGGAAATACTCTGTATTGTAAACTTCTTATTAATATCTCCCACACTAATCACTTCACCATTTGGCGTAACAACAGAAAAAGCAATAGCTTTTGCATCCATCTTACCTAGTTCAGGGATATAATCAGCAACTTCACCTTTTAAACAGTAAGCTCTATTTTTCTCTAATATATCATTTAACATCTTAGATGTTATCAGATTTGTTGCATCTCCTTTTCTAATGATTTTCTTTGCATAGGCAGTCTGCCCAAAAGAAACTAAACAAGCAATAAATAGACTTACTATGGCATTGCAGATACTACTTTTTTTCATTCAATAAACTTAGATTATATTATATTTTTACTCCTAATGATTTTTCCCGATGCTGTTTCTATAAAACGCTCTTTAAACTGTATTTCTTTTGGTATTTCATACTTCCCTAATTCATTAAATATGTCTTTAGGCAAGTCATATTCTTTATGTTCGATTACCAAGATGAGCTTATTTCCAAAATATTCATCTTCTTTTGAAGCTACAAAGAAACGATAAGGAATCTTTTTAGCCAACTTTTCTTCTATTTGTTCTGGATGTAGTTTAACCCCACCGCTATTGATAACATTATCTACTCTACCTTTCCAAATAAAATGTTTATTATCAAGCAAATCTACAACATCATTTGTAATAATCAATATATCTGTAACTGATGGTGCATCAATAATTAAGCAACCTCTTTCATCAATACTACAACTCGCATGTGGTAGTACTGAGAAACACTCATCTTTTATACTTTTTGCAGCTATATGAGTGATTGTTTCTGTCATTCCATAAGTTTCAAAACACTTAGTTGGTAAAGTAGTTAACTTCTCTTTTAGCGCAGTATTGACCTTTGCTCCACCTATAATTAAAGTTCCTACATTTCTTAACTCTTCTATTGACTTTGAAACTTGCATAGGTACCATTGCTACAAAATCATAGAACTTATTATTTCCTTGTAAAGGTGTTGCACAAGGTTCCACAACATCTAATTCCCAACCAAGTTGAAGTGCACGAATCAACATTAATTTTCCTCCTACAAACTTAGTAGACATACATAAGAGTGCTTTACTTCCTTGCTGAATATTAAAAAACTCACCTGTAGCACGTGCTGAATTTATCATTGCTTCCTTGCGAAGTTGTATTTTTTTTGGAGGTCCAGTAGTACCAGAAGTAGTAAGCTCGATATAGTCATCACTATTAAACCATTGCAGAATTAAATTTGCAAAATCTACTAAATACGCTTGATCACTCTGAATTAAAGTGTTAGCATAATCTAATAACTCTTGTTTAGTATAACTATTATTATTTAGTTTAAACGAAGGATGTATAAAATTTGTCATCTTAATTTTCTTCAATTACTACTCTTCCAAATAAATGTGCTTTCCAGTTTTTCCATTTGTATTTTTTTGCAAATAATAAAATAAGGAGAGGTAAAATAACAAATACCTGAACAAGATATTCTACTGGTGAAATTTGTACATCTGATGCAGTACTTATAAAAAGTGAATTGGTTTGAAATGCAGTCCAGTCAGAAGTTACCAGTAACACACCTATAAGATTATTAGCTGCATGAAATCCAAGTGCTAACTCAATTCCATCATCCATTAAGGAGATTATTCCCAAGAAAAACCCTGTACCTATATAATAAATCATAACAGAATATCCAATCTGTTCGACTTCAGGATTACTCATGTGTAATAATCCAAATAATATAGAAGTAGTAAACAATGCTATGGCTCTACTATGAGTAGCTAAACCTATACCTTGCATTAAGTAACCACGCATTAAATACTCTTCAAAACTCGTCTGCAATGGAATTAATATTACCGCCAAAATAAAGAAAACTAAAAATGGTAAAGGTTTAAAATTGAACACATAGTCTTCAGGATTTGACAAATAGGAATAAATAAAAACTCCAATAGTAACGATAGACCATACAGAAAAAGAAAATAGAATACGCTTCCAATCAATCTTTCTTCTACTAGTAGTTAAACTTACTATAGATTGTTTGTGGACAGTAACAACCCAAACAATGAGAAAAATAAATAAAAAAACCATTGGTCCTATGGTTATTAAAAAATTCATATTCTTACCGAATTTTTCAATATTCATTTTTATTGCTTCGTTAGTAGAAACGTTCGAAATCTTAATAAAAAGCCAATTCAGAAACATAACACCGAAAAAAAACAAAGAAAAAGGTAGATAATACCATAATTTTTGTTTATTGTTTATTCGCAATAACTGTTCAATATATTTCATATGTCAAAAAATGTACTATATTTGATAGAAAATTATCTATTTATGATCACAATTTATCACAATCCTCGTTGTAGCAAATCTCGTGAGAGTATTGCTTTTATGGAGCAGCAAGGTGTGGCGTACAAAATTATAAAATATTTGGATGCCGACCTTACCGAAACGGATGTAAAGACGATTCTACAAAAATTAAATTACGCTCCCATCGAATTAGTACGCACGAAAGATGCTTTATGGCAAGATAATTTTGGCAATATGACAATGTCTGAAGAAGAAATTATTGAGGCAATGGTACGAAATCCAAAATTAATTGAAAGACCTATCGTAGTTAACGGACCTAGAGCTGTTATTGCGAGACCTACTGAAAAGATCCACGAGATCTTGTAGGAATAAAAACATTAACACTATATTAACAAATACTTATTAAACCAACTACCTTTCTTATAGTCTAAGTAATATAAACTAACGACTATAATGAAAAAAGAGAAGATTTCAAAAGTTCTGTTAATGCTGTTTTCAATATTTTTATCGTTAACAGCATTAGGACAGAACACTAAAAAAGCTACAGTAACTGGTACAGTTATAGAAGCTAGTACTAATGAACCATTAGAATTTGCTAGTATCTATGCACAAAATGAAAATGATGCCAATATCGTTTCGGGGGGCATGACTGATTCAAAAGGTAACTTTACCTTTGATGTTCCCGCTGGTACCTATTATCTTAAAATTGACTTTTTAGGCTTTAAGCCTATTGAACTACACAATATAAAAGTCGATGGAAATACTAATATTGGAAAACATAAAGTTTATGGAGATTCTCAAATGCTAGAAAGCGTTGTAGTAATCGCCGAAAAATCGACGGTTGACATTAAACTTGATAAAAAAGTTTACAATGTCGGTCAAGATATGGTTATTAAAGGTGGTACAGCAGGAGATGTATTAGATAACGTACCTTCTGTAACAGTAGATAGTGAAGGTGCAGTAAGTCTAAGAGGGAATGAAAATGTAAAAGTTTTAATCGATGGTAAGCCTACTGGATTAGCGAATAATATTCAGGAAGCAATGCGTATCCTTTCTGCTGAGTCTATTGAAAAGGTAGAAGTAATCACTAATCCTTCTGCTAGATATGAAGCTGAAGGTGGAGCTGGTATCATTAATATAATTCTGAAAAAAGGTAAATCACAAGGACTTAATGGTAATGTTACGGGGACTATCGGAGATCCACGTAATTACGAATTAAATGGAAACTTTAACCTTAGAAGTGAAAAGTTTAATTTCTACACTACGATTGGTTATAGAGATGGAAAAACAAAAGGTTATAATCTAAATAACAATCAATACTTTGACGAGAATGGATTAACTACTCAATATATTAATGAGTATAAAGACAACAATCGCAAGAGACAAGGATACAACGGTATGTTTGGTTTAGATTATTTTATCACACCTAGTTTTACATGGTCTAATGCTGTTACTGTTAGAAGAAGTAATGGTACAAACCCAAACACTGTAGATTATCAATATTATGATGGTAATCAAGAATTCCTATATGACAGATACCGCGATGAATATAGAAAATCTAGCTGGAATAGTGTTGAATATACTACGTCTATAGAAAAACATTTTTCTAATCCTGACCACAAGTTTACGATAGAAGCGACAATATCTCAAGACAAAAGTACGGATGATGCTAGTATATCTGATATCAATAATTATTTAAACACTAGTTCGTTTGAAAAAAACAATAGTGATGACAAATATTTATCAGGAATGCTAAAAGCAGATTACACCTTACCTATTGGTGAAACTGGTAATTTTGAAGCAGGTTATTTAGGAACATTTAAAAAGACTACTAATGATTATGATCTTTTTAACCTTACTAATGATCAATGGATAAACAATACTAAATTCTCAAATACACTTGAATATAAAGAGCAAGTAAATGCTGTATATGCTCAATATGGAGATAAAATTACAGATCGTTTAAATTATATGGTAGGTTTAAGATGGGAAGATAGTAATATAGATGTCAACCAACTTAGAAACAATGATTATAATAACAAGAAATATAATGACTTTTTCCCAAGTGCATTTTTAAATTACGAAATCAACGAATCAAGTAATATTAGTGCTAGTTATAGTAGACGTATTATGCGTCCAAGAGGTTTCTTTTTGAATCCTTTCTCTAACTATACAAGTAATATTAATTACTTTCAAGGAAATCCTAACTTAGATCCTGCAAAAACAGATGCTTATGATTTAGGATTTATGAAGAGATGGAGTGGATTTACATTAAGCGCATCTGCATATCTTAATAAAACGGATGATACATTCCAATTTGTAAAAAGAATTGCGGGAACGACAGATGACGGAACTCCTATTACTGTAAGTTCACCTATTAACTTAGCAACTGAGTATAGATATGGTTTTGATTTCACATTAAACTATACACCTTTCAAATGGTGGAGATTGAATGGTAACTTTAATTTCTTTAGAACTGAAACTACAGGAGATTATACTTTCGTCGATTTAGATGGTAATAAGGAAACACAAAATTTTGACAATAATGCATATGCTTGGTTTACACGTATATCGTCAAAAGTGACCTTACCATACAAAATAGATTGGCAAATGAATGGTATGTATAAAGCTCCTTATGATAATGCACAAGGAAGAGTAAAAGGCAATATATCTGCTAATCTATCATTAAGTAAAGATATTTTAAAAGATCAAGCAACCATTACTTTTAACGTGAACGACTTATTTGATTCACGTAAGAGAGAATCTGATAGCTACTTACCTTATTCAAATTCATATAGCGAAATGCAATGGAGAGGTAGACAAGTTAACTTATCATTTACTTATCGATTTAATCAAAGTAAAAATGATAAGAAAATGTATAAGAAATCAATGGAAGGTGGCGAAGGAGAAGATATGGAAATAATGCCAATGCAATAATTAACACAAGAGCTACTATACTTAAGAAATATAGTAGCTCTTGCTTTAATATTAGACTGTTGATTAAGGTTCTACGATTAAATAAGAGCAGGTAAATCGAAATCTGAATACCGATAAATATTATTATCAATTATAATTCTATTAAATTATATATAATTCAATACAGTTTAATAAAAAAAATATTATCAATAAAAAAACAAAAATTATCTTGCAGTATTAAACTTTTAGATATATATTGCTAACTCTTTATTAAGCTAAATAATATCTAAAATTCACATGAATTACTATTTAGCACTACAAGAAATACTTCTGAAAACTAACTAACTTTAACTATAAATCAAAAAGAAGCTAAGGGATTTCCCTTGGCTCTTTTTACTTATTCACTATTCTATCTAAGTCTGTCATCACACTCCCTACAGAGTACATATCACAAGCTTTATTTATACAAATAATAATGTACATCAATATAGAACGGAACTACCCTTGGTGCAATATAATCCGCAATGGAAGTAAAATCATTGCATAATGCATCCATTGTGCCTCCATTAAATTCCTGCGTTTTAATAGTCTCACTATGGACTCAATATAGACTCATTTGCACTGATTTAGCAATGAATTACTCATATAATTCAAAACTATCTTTTAATTAATATGATTTTATTTTCCAAAAAAATCATTTCGGATAATGATAACATATTAACAGAACTGGGAAGTAACCTTTGGCAGTTTGTCAGAATATCGCTTTAGTTATAACTCCTTTAATTTCACTCAATATTTATAAACAGTGCTTTTTATAATCGAACTGGATTCTAATGGTTTACTGAAGAAGTAAGTAGCTACATTTAAGATGAGAACGCTCTATAGATTAATACTACGAGGTTACTCATTTAATACAACGTTAAATATAGCGTATAAAAAAAGTCAGTATGGTTTATACTGACTTTTATTCTAGTAAGTCAAATATTACATTTGACTTTCTTCTAATTGTTGTCTTTTAGCTTTCTTCTCTTTTAAGAACTCTCTTGCACCTCCGGCAGCCCAATAACAAGCGAAACCTACTAAAAATATCAAGAGCCAAAACGCCATGGTGATAACAGTCATGCCGACGATGAAACCTAAATACTGTTGAAATTCAAACATTTTTTCCGGATTTATTTGTATATACGCCTCAAATATACATACTTTTTCTTTTTTGACCTAGTCTTAGAGAAATATTCAAAACTCATTTAGAATGATACTAAATAATTTCAGTATCTTTATCTAATAGATTTATAAATAATAATATTATGGAATATAGAATAGAAAAAGACACTATCGGAGAAGTTAAAGTACCTGCTGATAAGTATTGGGGAGCACAAACAGAACGTTCAAGAAACAATTTTAAAATCGGACCTGAAGCATCAATGCCTCATGAAATAATAGAAGCGTTTGCTTATCTAAAAAAAGCAGCAGCTTGGGCTAATTACGATTTAGGTGTATTATCTATTGAAAAAAGGAATGCTATATCATCTGTTTGCGACGAAATACTAGCTGGTAAACTAAATGATCAATTCCCATTAGTAATCTGGCAAACTGGTTCTGGTACACAATCTAACATGAATCTTAATGAAGTGATAGCTAACCGCGCTCAAGTAGCTGCTGGTGGCAAAATTGGTGAAGGTGAAAGCATTCTAAAAGCAAATGACGATGTAAATAAATCACAATCATCAAATGATACTTTCCCAACCGCTATGCATATTGCGGCTTATAAAGCAGTGGTTGAATATACTATTCCTGGGGTAACACAATTGCGAAATACACTTGCACAAAAAGCAAAGGAATTTAAAGATGTCGTAAAAATTGGTAGAACACACTTAATGGATGCAACACCACTTACGCTAGGACAAGAAATTTCGGGTTATGTAGCACAATTAGATTATGGCTTAAAAGCTTTAAAAAATACATTAGCTCATTTATCAGAACTAGCATTAGGAGGAACAGCTGTAGGAACAGGATTAAATACTCCAAAAGGATATGATGTAAAAGTAGCTGAATATATCGCTAAATTCACGGAGTTACCTTTCGTAACGGCACAAAATAAATTTGAAGCACTTGCTTCTCACGATGCTATTGTAGAAACACATGGCGCATTAAAACAATTAGCTGTATCGCTTTATAAAATAGCAAACGATATTCGTATGATGGCATCGGGACCTCGTTCAGGAATTGGTGAAATTATAATACCAGCAAATGAACCAGGTTCTTCTATCATGCCTGGTAAAGTAAATCCTACGCAATGTGAAGCTTTAACAATGGTAGCGGCACAAGTAATCGGTAATGATGTTGCAATCAGCTTTAGTGGTTCTCAAGGACATTATGAGTTAAATGTATTCAAACCGATAATGGCAGCTAACTTCTTACAATCTGCTACATTAATTGGTGAAGCTTGTGTATCTTTTGATATTCATTGTGCACAAGGAATAGAACCAAATACTAAACGAATTAAAGAATTAGTAGATAATTCGCTAATGTTAGTCACTGCTCTAAATCCAAAAATAGGTTATTACAAAGCAGCTGAAATTGCACAAACAGCTCATCAAAATGGTACAACTTTAAAAGACGAAGCTGTTCGCCTTGGATATGTTACTGCTGAAGAGTTTGATCAGTTAGTTGATCCAAGTAAAATGGTAGGAGAAATAAATCTTTAATTTTAAATTTTAACTACATAAGCAAAATTCCTAATTGATAATTAATTATCAATTAGGAATTTCTTTTTATATAAAAGTATTAAAATTTTAGAACTCAAAATAAGAGCGATAATTATCTAAATCTTTATCTCCTCTACCAGATAAATTAATAACTACAATATCATCCTCATTAAACTTCCTTTTATCTAATACTGCTAATGCATGCGAACTCTCAATTGCAGGTATAATTCCTTCCTCTCTACATAAGTTTAATCCTGCTTGCATAGCTTCATCATCCAAAATAGCAAAGAATTCTGTTCTATTTAATTCTTTCATATGTGCATATAAAGGTCCAAAACCAGGATAATCTAAACCTGCTGAAATAGAATAAGCTTCTAAAGGCTCTCCTTTTTCATCTTGCATAAACAAAGTCTTACTGCCGTGTAGCACCCCTTCTTTTCCTACAAAGGAAGTAGCAGCTGTCTTAAGATTATCTACTCCCTCTCCTCCACCTTCTGCAACAATTAACTTAACATCATCATTTTCTAAAAAATGATAAAAAGCACCAGCAGCATTACTTCCTCCACCTACACATGCAATAACATAATCGGGATTTTCTCTTCCCTCTTTCTCTTTTAATTGTTTTTTTATTTCCTCAGAGATGACCGATTGAAATCTACTAACCATATCAGGATAAGGGTGTGGCCCTACTGCAGAACCTATCAAATAGAAAGTATCCTCTGCATTATCAATCCAGTATAACAATGCTTCATCAACTGCTTCTTTTAATGTTTTAGCTCCTGATTCAGCTGCTCTTACCTCAGCCCCTAACATTTTCATACGGGCAACATTTGGCGCTTGACGTTTAATATCTAATGCCCCCATAAATACAATACACTCCATGCCCATCAAAGCACAAACTGTAGCTGTCGCTACCCCATGCTGTCCAGCACCAGTCTCCGCTACTATTTTTTGTTTACCAAGTCTTTTAGCTAAAAGAATCTGCCCGATAGTATTATTAATTTTGTGAGCTCCTGTATGGCATAAATCTTCTCTCTTTAAATAAACATTAGTGTTATATTTCTTAGATAAGTTAGCAGCGTGATACAGCGGTGTCGGCCTACCTACATAATCTTGTAATAACGAATTAAGCTCTTCTTTAAAACTTTCCTCTTGGATAATAGTTTGATATGCTTCTTGTAATGCAGCAATATTATTTTCTAAAGCTTCAGGAATAAAAGCCCCTCCAAATCTTCCGTAAAAACCATCTTTATCAACTTGAAATCTCATATCTATATTTTTTAATTATTAATTTTTAGGCACAAAAAAAAAGGCTTGTCGTGTGACAAGCCTTTTCATAATTATATATATTGCATTTATCTTATATATACATAGCAAGGACTGCTCACGACATTTGACGTAAGTGCACTCCACCACCAAGTATTTGTAAGAATAATATTCATTTCTTTTCTATGTTATTGATTACAAAAGTAGTATTAATTTTTAATCTTCCAAAAACTTTTACATAAAAAGAGAAGAGGTAGTCAAAATTGACTACCTCTTCTCATTTATTAATTAACTTTATAATAACCTTAGTCTTCGTATGAAAGATTATAGCGCTACTATAGCATTTCTATCTGCTTCTATTAAAGAAACATCATAGCCACTGAATTTTTTTAAATACGTTTTAATAGAAGTACCAAAACCATCATTAAAACCATTCAGTCCATTACTTCTTAAAAAACGTCTTACCGATCCAGCTCCACCTAAATGAGCAGCAGCTAAAATACCTGATTCAGTAATTGTGATTCCACCTATTTTTTTTCCATCGAATCTTTCTATCTCTTCTCTTAATATCCATTTATTTTTTGATACTAAAGCATCAAATGCTTTTTCTTGTATCAAAGGATTATTTAAAAAAGATTTAGAATCCGTTATACCAATTGATTTTAGTGCTAATTTACCAAATTGATATTTTCCCATATAACCATATGAATTAACTATTTTGTATAATCCATTTGATTCACGTATACCTAAGGCTTGTTTAAAACCAACATAGGTCTTTCCTATAAAAGGAATTGAACTATTAGTAGATTCTTCCTCTAAAAGAGGGTAAGAATAAAATAAAGGCTGTTCTGGCAGTATTTTGTACTGTTCGATCAACGTAATTTCATACTTCTTAAAACCTGAAATTACACCTCCAATTAATAGAACAAATCCAATAAAAAAAGAACATTTTTTTCTCATTAAATTTAATTTCTCAAGCCCTGTCACCACTTGAAATTTCTGAGTGCAAAGTTACTCCCTTTTTTATAACCACCTATTTTTTGGGGGTAATTAATGATATTTTTAACAAGTTAAAAACAATAATATACTGAAAATCACACACTTAAAACTTAAAAAAATCCTATAAAAAAAATTGCAAAAATGCCAAAAAACTTCATAAATTAAATGACGAAAAATAAAAAATGATAGTTTTGAAACAAAAAAACAAGGTATTTCACCTGCGAAATACCTTGTTTTTTTTACTTATTTTAAGCATTAATTACTCTTCCATTTTAGAAGATAATTCAAACCATTTTTCTTCTAATGCTTCTAATTTTTCTAACACTTTTTGTAATTTATTTGCTTGCTCTTCTATTTCTTCATCACCTACTTTTCCATTTGAAAAAAGTAGTTCTATTTTAATCTTTTCTTGTTCTAAATTTTGAATTTCTCTTTCTACTTTCTGAAATTCTTTTTGCTCTTGAAAAGTTAATCCCTTTTTAACTTGATTTTCTTTCCAGTTCACTTTTTCTTTTGGCAATTCATCTTTTATAGGCTCTGCACTATCTTCGTACGCTCTAAAGTCAGAATAGTTTCCAGGAAAATCCTCTACCTCACCTTGCCCTCTAAAGACAAATAAGTGATCTACAATCTTATCCATAAAGTATCTATCGTGAGAAACTACTAATAGACAGCCTGGATAATCTAATAAGAAGCTTTCTAATACATTTAATGTTACAATATCTAAATCATTAGTAGGCTCATCTAATATTAAGAAATTAGGGTTCTGAATCAACACTGTACATAGATATAATCGCTTTAGCTCTCCACCACTTAATTTCTCTACAAAATCATATTGCTTTTTGCGATCAAATAAAAAACGTTCTAATAACTGAGCAGCTGAAATAGAGCGCCCTTTTGTCAGTGGAATATACTCCCCAAATTCTTTAATAACATCAATTACTTTTTGTTCTGGTTTTACCACAATACCACTTTGGGTATAATACCCTATTTTTATTGTTTCACCAATAACCACTTTACCATTATCTGGCACTATACTTTGAGTCAAAATATTTAAAAAAGTAGATTTACCAGTACCATTTTTACCAATAATACCTATACGTTCACCTTTGTTAAAATTATAACTAAAGTCCTTTAAAATAATCTTATCATTAAAGGTTTTATTCAGCTTATGAAGTTCAATAATCTTGCTCCCCATACGCTCCATATTTATTTCTAGCTCTACCTGGTGCTCTATTCTTCTACTATGCGCTTTCTCTTTAATATCGTAAAAATCGTCAATTCTAGATTTTGACTTAGTAGTTCTAGCTTTTGGTTGTCTTCTCATCCAAGACAATTCTTTTACAAACAAGTTTTGAGCTTTATCGATGCTAGCATTTTCAACAGCAATGCGCTCTTCTTTTTTCTGTAGATAGTAAGAATAATTTCCTTTGTATTGGTATATTTTTCCGTTATCTAATTCTATTATTTCGTTACAAACACGCTCTAAAAAGAAGCGGTCGTGCGTAACCATAAATAAGGTAATATTTTCTTTTGCAAAATAATTCTCTAGCCATTCAATCATTTCTAGATCTAAATGGTTAGTAGGCTCATCCAGAATTAGTAAATCAGGTCGATTAATAAGAATAATAGCTAAAGCCAACCTTTTTTTCTGTCCTCCAGAAAGTGTTTTTACTTTAACTTTTAAATCTTCTAACTTTAATTTAAATAATATCTGTTTGTACTGTGTTTCGAAATCCCAAGCGTTATGTGCTTCCATTTTTTCAAAAGCTTTTTGATATTCATCCTGATCGTCAGGATTCTCTAAAGCTTTTTCATATTGCTCAATAACCTTTAAAGTCTCATTATCTGAAGCGAAAATACTTTCTTCAATAGTTAATTCGTCTTGTAGATTTGGCTCCTGAGACAAAAACTCCATACGAATCCCCTTACGCATTACAACTTGTCCTGAATCAGCGTAATCACTTCCATTTAAGATATTAAGTATAGTCGTCTTTCCAGAACCATTTTTTGCAATAAATGCTATTTTTTGATCTTTGTTAATTCCAAAAGATACATCCTCAAAAAGTGTTCTTGCACCAAAGGACTTTGATATATTTTCTACTGATAAGTAATTCACAATTTAGCTCTTAAATAATTTATACAAAAATAGGTTTTTATTTAGGGATTAAGAAATCATCTATTTATACAGCATTTCTTACTTAATATTTATCACAACATATTCAGATTGCGTACCTATGCGATAGCGACCACCCCAAATACCGATACCAGAACTTACATAAATAGTTGTCTTATCTTTTTTTAAATAACCATGTGAGTTCTCAAACAAGTAATCTGTAATCCATGAAATTGGCCACATTTGACCTCTATGCGTATGACCAGAAAGTTGCAAGTCTATACCATTATTAGATGCTACTTCTAATTGGTATGGCTGGTGATCAAGTAGAATTGATATATGGTCAGCATTATTATTGTGCAATAAAGCCTTTAAAGATTTGCGAC
Organism: Myroides injenensis M09-0166; assembly: GCF_000246945.1. Taxonomy (GTDB): domain Bacteria; phylum Bacteroidota; class Bacteroidia; order Flavobacteriales; family Flavobacteriaceae; genus Flavobacterium; species Flavobacterium injenense. Next base: position 15,353 of record NZ_BAEX01000017.1, on the reverse strand, counting down.
TTTTATTTGTTCTATCATCTCTGCCTATCAAAGAAATACCTAATTCATTTATTTCTGCTATAGAATCGCGCAATACAGTAATATTACTAGACTTTATAAATTCTATGCTTTTCTCTACACCTGATAAATATTCGTGATTTCCTAAACAAGTATAGACTCCATATTTTGCTGATAACTCCTGTAAAACTTCATGTAATTTATAATAAAGAACAGGTTGTAGACTAAAATCTATAATATCACCACCTATCAATATTAAATCTGGATGTTCTGAGTTTATGATTTCTACCCATTTTTTTAAATCTTTTCGCTCAATTGCATACCCTAGATGTAGATCTGAAATAAAAACTATTTTGATAGGTTTTGGGACTTCTTTATTATCGACTGTAATATTTATTTCTACTCTTTTCTTCTTTTTAAAATTTACAAAACCTATCAATGCACTTATAAAAATTAAGAGAAATAGTAATACTCCTTGATTAAAACTATAAGATACTAAAAGTAATGAAGAACTATGTATAAATGACTTATTCAAAAACGATACAAAATCTAATATAATCGTAAATATAAAGGCATAGATACTCAGCATTAACCAGCCTGTCCCTATTTTATACAATATAGAAGCTAAGTAAATTGGTACTTTTTTTCCTAGAGTAAAAAATAGAAATACTGATAGAGTTAAAACTAAAACAATACCTACGAATATAAGACGCGTCCCGGTATTACTGTTCTCAACTAGAGGATATAAATGGCTAAAGACATATATATTTCCAAATATATATGACAAAATGATAAATAAAAATAGTAGTTTTTTCATACCTAAATAACTTCTTTTAGCAATAGTGTAACTGTTGTTCCCGTCTCTCCAACCTCCATTATTAAATCCTCTTCTAAATATTCCTGAATTAATGACATACGCTCTCTTACTATTGACATTCCTTTTGACTCATACTTATGCTTTTTATTCTCTTTTGATAAACTACCAATACCATTATCTTTCATTACAATAACTAAGTTTTTAGCTTGTTTAAACACAGTAATTGTAATTCTTGGATGTTCAATAGATTTTGGAAAAGCATGAACTAATGAGTTTTCTATAAACGGTTGTAATAACATTGGAGGCACTTGTATTGCGTTTAAATTAATAGCATCTCTCACCTCTATTTCAAATGTTACTCTACCATCTAATCTCATATTCTCGATTTCTACATAATCTTTTAAATAGTCAATTTCTTCTTTTAAAGTAATTCTTTCTTTAGTAGAAACGTTTAAAGTTCGTCTAATTAAATTAGCAAACTTACCGAGATAAGTAAAGGCTTCATCTTTCAGGTCTGTAACAATAAAATACTGTATTGAGCTTAATACATTAAAAATAAAATGTGAATTCATCTGACTTCGCACTGCCAATAACTTTACCTCAGCAAGTCTTTTTTGGTACAATAGTTTCTTCTCGTTAATATCTTTTTCACGCTTATACTTCAATATTCGAGATCGGTAATACAGAAAAGAAATAATAAGAATAAGCATTCCGCACGCAACAAAAAACCATATACTCAAATAAAAAGGCTTATCGATGGAGACATACAACAATGGATAGACTAACTCATTACCAGTATCATAGTCTATTATTTTTAAATCAATTGGATATATACCAGATTCTAAATAATGTAGATCTAGTCGCAATCCCTTAACATCATTCCAAGATTCTGTTGGTTTTAATCTATATTGAAATTCTAACTTATTAGGGAACTTTGCTCCCAATACATTGAAACTTATTTGTAGCGAATTTTCTTTACTAGATAAATTTAAAACTTTTGAATCTGATAATTCATTTTCTTTACTAGATAGATCAATACCATTGACTAATATTTTGGAGAGCGATACTTTTAAATTTTGCTGTTTTCTCTGGAAATAATTTACATCAAGAATATATAGCCCTGAACTAGTCCCCATATAAAGTAAGTTACCATCTTTGACATAAGAAATAATATTTTTATGCAGAAACCCCTGTTCACTATCAAAATAAAACTTCCCTTCTGGTGTAATTACTGTAAGACCACGATTAGTTCCTAAAATAAGTTTATCATCAACACAAGTTAACAAGTTTATAGTACTACCTAATATATCTTCCCCCGATAAGAATTCTTCTATTGCAATTGGTTCTTGCCCTAATTTTAGACGATAAATACTATTAAAATCTGTTGCTAAATAGAGTGTATTATTTTTTCCATTTGCTAACTTCTTTATTCTTCTCTCTGTTAACAATCCATTGCTATAATAAGAAAGAAAACCTTGTTTTTCATTATATGAATATAATCCATCTAATGCACCTGCAAAAAATAAAGTATTATTAACCTTTTTTATATCAACTATATCTCTTGGAATATTATCACTGTCAATTCTAAAATAATATGAGTATTTCATTGTTTTTAGATCATGATAATAGCGAACTCCCCCATAAGGATTTGTTTCTACTAAGTGCCCATTATCAAAACCAAATTGATAAGTATGTATATTGTAATAATCAATTAATTTACCATACTGATTAATTTGAAAAAGTCCAATATTAGAACTTACCCATATTGTATTCTTCTCTCGTACAGCTTTATAAAATAAAATTTTGTCTGCTGGAATTGAATAATCTAATTCAAAAAAATGATTATCATGATTCATAAAAGAAGCATATCTTTTATACATCTTCTCTTGATAATCTTTAAAAGTAGTTAGTGGAACATTTTTTATAAGCTCATTTTCTCTTTTAATAGTTAGTCCTTCTTGTGAGAAAACAAATATTCTTTTATCTAAATTTTCTAGAGCTGTAATGTTTTTAAGTGATCCGTCGTAACTTAATGCTGAGAATAAATCAATTTGATACAAACCTTCATATCCACTTCCAATATATAAGAAATCATTAGTTTTATCATAACTCAGCGAATATAATTCAGTAGTATTAATACCAAAACGCGGAGTAATGTTTTCTACTGTTTTACCATTCCATTTAAATAGACCTCCTTTATTTTCATAGAGACCTGCGCTAACTATATATAACTCTCCATTTATTTCTTTAAAGTATCTAATACTAGGAATAGCTTGTTCATATTCTATCTTTCTAGTTACTAGGTTATAAACTATCAAACCAGTTTGGCAACCATAAAACACATAACCATCTTTTTGATATACAGAGAATATCCTTTTTATATCATTCTCCTTTACTAAACGATCTGCCTCTACAAGAAAAACACCTGCATTAATAGTGGTAGCGTAAACTTTACCTTGATAACTAAAAAAGTCTGAAACTTCTAATTGGTATAAGTTCTGCTTCTCTATTCTGAGATTTGTAATTTTAAATGTGTCTAACGAGATAATAGAAATTCCATCAACAGTCCCAACATAAACAAAATCATTAAAAATTGCTATGCGCCTAATTCTATCTGAAATTAACCCGTCTTTTGTAGTGAGTGTGAGTGTTTTATTTTTTCCTTTATACAATATGCCTTGTCCATAACTTCCAATCCAAATCCCATTATCCTTATCCTCAAGAATATCAGTAATATTAGTAAACCTTAACTTGGTAGCATCTTCATCAGTTACCACTTGCCCTTGAATAATTTTAGAAAGCCCAGAACGAGATCCTAACCAAAGAATACCATTTGAATCTAAACAAATAGAACGTATATCATTAGCTATTAATCCATTATTAATGGTGTATTGTTTAGTAATAACGCTCGCTTGTCCAAAAACAAAATAAGAAAATAGACAAAAAAATAATAAAAGAAATCCTTTCATAAATTCAATTTACCTAAATCTTTCATCATTGGAGAAGCAACTATAATCTCAACTTCAATCACTTCATTGTTTATCAGAATAGGTTTTTTAAAATACACTCTATTATTCATACGATCAATATGGTCTACATAGTCCATATTAACAAAGTAAGAACGGTTAACTCTTATGAAGTTTTTGTGTTGTATCTTATCGCAAACCGCTCTTAAAGTTTTAGAAACTAAATATTTTGCGTCTAACAAATAAACTTCACAATAATTATCAGCCGCCTTACAAAAGACGATATCTTCTACTCTTATAATATGTCTTTTTGAATTATTTTTTAGTATTTTATAGTAATAGTGATAACCTTCTTTTTCTCTATACTTATCAAATACGCTTTGGACTTCTTCAACTTGCATAGGTTTCAATAAATATTTCAAACAATTATATTCATTGATAGCATCAATGGCATACTGTTCATAGGCAGTTGTGAAAACGACTTCAAAAGTGGAAGAATCAACTTGTTGCAATAATTCAAAGCCATTTTCATCAGGCATGTGTATATCTAAGAAAACTATATCTGGAGAGTAACTTTCTATAAGCTTTTTTGCTTCTTGCACAGATGAAGCAGAATAAACTGAAACTTTCTCTTCGATATTAATTTTCTTTTCAATTATTGTTTTTAATACTTCTCCTACTTTGGGTTCGTCATCTACTATAAGAACTACTAAATCGTTTATCATTTTATAAGGTGAATTTTAGTGTAGTATGTATTTACAAAAATAAAACTAGAAATAAAGACATTCTACTTTTAATCATATATATTTTAGTCTTTATATACTTTTTTTAAAAATAAATTATTCATCGGATTAATTCCTAAACCACGAACATTTCGTTGTGAGAAACGAATAGCTTGATCATAAAATAAGACAATTATAGGCAATTCATCAGCAATTATCATATCCATCTTTGTATATACCTCATATCGTTCATTATCACTTAATTTTCCAAAAGTTGATTTGTATAATTTATCAAACTGAGTATTATTAAACCTCGTATAATTAGGTCCACTTGGTGCTTTATTTACAGAATAAAAAAGAGATAAATAGTTCTCAGCATCTGGGTAATCAGCTATCCAACTTCCTCTGAATAATGACACTTTACCAGTAGCAATACTCTGTCTTAATGTGGCTGGAGGCATTATATCAACAATAACATCGAATCCTATCTTTGACCATTCTCTTTGCAAGTATTCGGCAATATCTAAATACGAAGCATTTGTGGTAAGGACAATTTCTACCTTACTTTGATTAGTTCGGTTCTTATATTCTTGCACTAATTTTTTTGCTCTTTCTACATCGTAAAGCTTTTCAGACTGATAGCCGCCATGAAGACCATTAGGTATCATACCTCCGATAGCTCCTTGCCCTATTCCATTTCGCAAATATATCAGCATCTTTTCTCTATCAAATCCAATATTTAGAGCTGTTCTAATATCTTTATCTTTAATCTGTTCGCTACCACTCTCTAGATTAAATCCTAAATATTCAGTATTTAAATATGCACCAGATTGCATTGTTATTTTATTTCTATATTTTTCTTTTAGCGCACCATTTGAAGTAATAATTTCATCGTTATAAGAAGGGTCTAACCCTGATATAAAATCTAATTTACCTTGAATAAATTGTAAAAAAGCACTTTGTTTATCTGGTAAAAACGAAATAGCAACCGCATCTAAATAAGGAAGTTGTTTACCATTATCATCTTTTTCAAAATACAGAGAATTTTTCCTTAATACCAGCTTAATATTCTCTTCCCAAAATTTAAAATAAAAAGGTCCTGTACCAATAGGATGAGAGCGAAAATCGTGTTTTGGGTCTTCTACTACCTCTTTAGGCACGACAGAAGCATAGCGCATCGACAATAAACCTAAAAAAGCAGGAAATGGCTCTTTTAACGTTATTTGAAATACACTATCATTTAGTGCTGCAAAAGTTTCCACTTTTTGGAGTATCCAAGCTCCAGGAGAACCTAGACGACTATCTAGTAAGCGATTAAAACTATACTCAAAATCTTGTGCGCGAACAACTCTAGTACTATCTTTTCCAAAATTAGCATGCTTGTGAAAATACACATCATTACGTAGAATAAAATCATACTGCCTCCCATCATTGCTTATATTCCAAGATTTTGCTATATCTTGTTTTATATTCAAGCTATCATCTAACTGAACCAAGCCATTAAAAAGCTGATTACATGGCCATATAATAGCCATACTTCTTGAAAATGCAGGATCTAAAGTCTGAATATTTGAACTTTCATTATATCTAAAAACCTTTTTATCAGTGTTTTGATTCGTTTTATTTTGACAAGAGGATATACCTAAAACTACACAAAATATTGATATATAATATATTATTGATTTCATCAAACCGAATATTGTACGTAAATTTGCAGTCCTTTTTTTAGTAAAAAGTAAATATAGTCAAAGTTACTACTATAGTAGGTAATCATTATGGAAAATAGAAAAAAAGTAGCTTTTTATACTTTAGGTTGTAAACTGAACTTCTCTGAAACTTCTACAATTGCAAGAAACTTTACAGATGAAGGTTTTGATCGTGTAGACTTTGAAGAAGTTGCTGATATTTATGTAATTAACACATGTTCTGTAACAGAAAATGCAGACAAACAGTTTAAACAAATTGTAAAAAAAGCACAAAAGAAAAATGATAAAGCATTTGTTGCCGCAGTTGGATGCTATGCTCAGTTAAAACCAGACGAACTTGCTTCAGTTGATGGTGTTGATTTAGTATTGGGGGCAACGGAGAAGTTTAAAATAACAGACTACATCAATGACCTTTCAAAAAATGAAATGGGTCAAGTGCACTCATGTGAAATCTCTGAAGCTGACTTCTATGTTGGGAGTTATTCTATTGGTGATCGTACACGAGCATTTTTAAAGGTACAAGACGGATGTGATTATAAATGTACTTATTGTACTATCCCATTAGCCAGAGGTATCTCTAGAAGTGATACAATGGAGAATGTTTTAAAAAATGCAGCAGAAATTTCTAAACAAAATATAAAAGAAATTGTTTTAACTGGTGTAAATATTGGAGATTATGGAAAAGGTGAATTTGGAAATAAAAAACATGAACATACTTTTTTAGAATTAGTGCAAGCACTCGATAAGGTAGAAGGTATCGAAAGATTGCGTATATCATCTATCGAACCTAATCTCTTAAAAAACGAAACTATTGATTTTGTAGCCAATAGCCGCACTTTTGTACCACATTTCCATATACCATTACAATCGGGTTCTAATGATGTCTTAAAGAAGATGAAAAGACGTTATTTGAGAGAATTATATGTAGAGCGCGTGAACAAAATAAGAGAAGTAATGCCTGATTGCTGTATCGGAGTAGATGTTATAGTTGGTTTTCCAGGAGAAACAGATGAAAAGTTTCTAGAAACATATAATTTTCTAAGCAATTTAGATATTTCTTACTTACATGTCTTTACTTATTCAGAACGAGATAATACAGAAGCGATAGAAATGGAAGGCGTTGTTCCTATGAATGTGCGTAATAAAAGAAGTAAAATGTTGAGAGGTTTATCTGTTAAGAAACGTCGTGCTTTTTATGAATCACAATTAGGAAAAGATAAAACTGTTCTGTTTGAAGGAGAAAACAAAGAAGGATATATCCATGGTTTTACAGAGAATTATGTAAAAGTAAAATGTCCTTGGAATCCCGAGTTAGTTAATACTTTACACAACGTACACTTAACTAAAATAGATGATGACGGTATAGTTAGATTTGATTTTATTTAATACAACATCATTCAATAAAAAAGGACTCAGTTACTAGTAACTGAGTCCTTTTTTATTGAATTTACAAAGTGATATTTTTTTTGTTGTGTGTGTTTTTAGAAAATCAATTATATTCTTATACCTGGAGGTAACATTTCTTTATAACCAGGGTTCTTTCTAAAGAAAGAAACAATTTTAGGATGCGTAGGAACAACTCTTAATTTTTTTTCTTTCAGTATTTCTAAAATACTCTTTAAAAATTCAGCTGCTTGACTTTGTACAGCATTCTCAATACCTTTCAATTGTGTTAGAAATATTTTTCGCTCTTGAAGAGAATATTCCACACTCATTAATCCTTGTTCAGTTTCATATTCAAACTGACGAAGCAATTCATTGTCTTTAATTTCCATTATATAAGTATGTTTTTTAATTATTCATCTTAGTCGATATAAACAATCAGAGACCCCATATAGAGAAGAGTTTTGTCAATAATTAAAATAACTTCAAATATTATTTTATTAACTTTTTTATTAGCCCCTTAATTCATTATATTTAGCAAAGTTCGGAATTTTTTTTCAAATAGGCATCATTTATGAAGTTAATTAATTTATAATGAACAAAATACCAATTTATTTCTTTCCCGGAATGTCTTCTAACTCTCTAATTTTTGAAAACATAAAATTAGATTCTTCATTATTTGACATTACCTATTTAGAGTGGTTGCCTATAAATAAACAAGAAAGTCTTGATGATTATGTACAGCGATTTATCCCACTTATTAAACATAAAAATCCAATATTAATTGGAGTATCTTTTGGAGGAATAATAGCACAGGAAATATCTAAAAATATTCCCGTACGCAAAACAATTATTATATCGAGTATCCGTTGTAATAAAGAATATCCTAAACTCTATAAATTTGCAAAAAGAACAAAACTATACAAACTCTTGCCTACGAAATATATTGACTTTATATTTAATTTATTTTGTAAAATCAATAAGAAAGCAAAAGAGAGAATTCCTTTGTATGACAAATACCTTCCCATTAGAGATAAAGAATATTTAGATTGGAGTATTGATAAAATACTTAATTGGAAGCAATGCGATTCATTAAAGAATGTCATACACATACATGGAGATAAAGATGAATTATTTCCAATTAAGAATATTAATAATGCTATAGTGATTAAAGGTGGAACCCACGCGATGATAATTATAAAATATAAATGGTTTAACAATAACCTACAAAATTTAATTCTAGAAGAAAACAATGAAAAAAACGATTAGGACAGCAATATCAATTATAGCAGTAATTGCTATCTCGTCTACTTTAATATTTTCAAGTAGTATAAGTGAAAGTACTCCTACAGATACGCCTAAAGAAAGTTCTCATTTTTTTGAAATACCGTCCCAAGCTAATTTCGCTGGCGAAAAAATGCCTTTACACCTTCTTGATGTAAAAGAAAGATTCGATAGAGAGATGATTGTTAATACAAACCTTCATGGAACGACAATATTAACTTTGAAACGTGCAGAGCGCTTTTTTCCTGTCATAGAACCAATTCTAAAAAAGAATGGTATTCCAGATGATTTCAAATATTTATGTGTTATCGAAAGCACTTTATCTAACGCTGTATCTCCTGCAGGAGCGAGTGGCTTCTGGCAATTTATGAAAGGAACTGCTAAAGATTACGGTCTAGTTGTAGATGAAACCATTGATGAAAGATATGACTTAGTAAAAGCTACTGAAAAGGCTTGCCAATACTTTAAAGATGCAAAAGAGAAATTCGGGTCTTGGACTTTGGTAGCTGCCTCATATAATAGAGGTATGGCAGGAATTACTCGTGCTTTAGATAGTCAATATGTCAATGACTACTATGATTTATTTTTAAACCAAGAAACTTCTCGCTATGTTTTTAGAATTGTAGCTTTAAAAGAAATCATGTCTAATACTGATAAGTATGGATTTACGATTCCTAAAAAAGAGAAATATGCACCAGTAAAAACTAAGAAAGTAATGGTTAATTATGACATAGACGATCTAGCATTATTTGCTAAAGATCAAGGCATTAATTACAAACTTTTAAAACTATATAACCCTTGGTTAGTCAATACTAATTTAAAAACAAAAGGAAAGACTTACTATATTGATATTCCTACAGAAGGAATTTAAGTATTAGCAATAATAACAAGAAGAGGATTATCTATTAATAGCCAATCCTCTTTTTACTTATAAGTTATATTAATTAACTTTGACAAAAATTACTCACACTCATTATGGATAAAGAAGCGTATATAAAAAATACCATTGAATTAATTAAAAGTAAGAACTTAGAAGTACCTTTTATGATTGCTCCAGGGAGTACAGTAACAGATTTAGATGCCTATCTAAATAGTTTAACAAGTGCTTATTTAGCAAATAAGGATCCACGCTTGTTGAAACTATTCCAAGACAAGCTTGAGCAACTGAAAAATTTGTAAGCTAAGCTTTTACATAATTGTTTAAAAACTCAACAATAACTTCTAATGTTTCCTCTTTTTTTTCCTTGTGCGGTGTATGACCAGTAGATAGAAATACCTTTTTTTGCTTATGTCCTTTTACCCTAGCTAAGGTTTTATCTACTTGCAACAACGTACCATATTCGTCATCACTTCCCTGTATAAATAATAAAGGGGCTGTGATATTTTCTAAATCTTCTTCTACATTCCAATCCAAATAAATTTCAGCTAGCCAATTATCAACCCAAGCATGCATAATATCATCCACTTTATCTCCGTGATATTTTTCTAATCTTTCTTTTAAATTCGTTTCTCTGTAAGCTTTGTCAGCCATTTTTATACCTTCTAGAGTTATCGACTCTACAAATATATGTGCCGCTTCACTAACAACTGCTAATGTCTTATCAGGAAAGAATGCTGCAAATAGCAATGAAATAGAAGCTCCATCACTGTGACCGAAAACAGCAACTTCATCTATCTGTAACTGATCTAATAATTTGTCTAAAAAATATGCTTCCTCTTTCAGGTAATCTTTAGAACGTTTAGTAGTTTTCATTTTATCAGATTTTCCATATCCTATTCTGTCATAAACTAAAACATTACATCCTAAACTTTTGGCTAGCATTTCGGGCCAATCTCTCCAGAGCGTAACACATCCTAGCGAATCGTGCAACAGTACTAATGTATAAGGATCATTTACAAAATTCTCTTGTCGTAAATGTTTTAGAAAAACTTGTTGATTATCAATAGTTATATACTTTTCTTCACTTTTAATCATACCTACTTTACTTTAATAATCACTAAGTACTAAAAATATTTTGAATCTGTACAATATTCAAACATTTAAATTTTACAGAATAATTACTTTAAGTACTTTCATAAAACAATTGCAAACTCAATAGCGCTCAATCTTGGACAAAAAAAAAGCTATTCAATATGAATAGCTTTACTTTTAATCTTTTTTACGCTTATTAGCTCTTTTTGCCTCTACAGCTCTATTTCTAGGTTTAGTCTTTCTAGGATTACGTTTTCCAGGTCCTCCTAAATTAACTTTCTTATTTTTATCTTTCTTTTCATGAAAGGCTGCTCCTTTTTCAATAGGCTTTTTAATTTTAGCCAATTGCTTAGATTTCAATTTAGATTTTTCAAACTCCATTAAAGATTCTGAAATAACAACCTCTGATGGTATTTCTACTTCTTTAATTTCTTTATCCATTAAAGCTTCCGCTTCAAAAAGTATTTCTTCCTCTTTTGAATCTATAATAGAAATAGCAATACCTTTTTTGTCTGCACGTCCGGTACGTCCAATACGGTGAATATATTGTTCTGGAATCTCCGTGAACTGTAAATTGATAACGTGGCTAATATCTGAAATATCAAGCCCCCTTGCCATAATATCTGTTGTCAATAACCCTCTAAGTTGACTAGACTGAAACTCAGCCATAGAACGCAAACGGAAATTCTGAGATTTATTAGAATGGATCACAGTGAATTCATCAGGGAAAGCTTCTTCTAACTTCTCCATCACAACATCTGCTAACCTTTTACTATTAATAAAAATTAAAACTCTATTAAACACCTCTTTATTCTCTAATAGGTGCAATAATAGATTCATTTTTGTATTAAAGTTAGGAACACGATAAACTATTTGTTCAATATTTTCAAGAGGTGTTCCCGAAGGAGCTAATGATACTTCCTCTGGAAAATCAAAATATTCATCTAACACTTCATCTACTTCTTCTGTCATTGTAGCTGAGAACAAAATATTTTGTTTTTTGTTCTTCATCATCGTTAAAATAGAAGTAAGCTGCGCTCTAAATCCTAGATTAAGAATCTCATCAAACTCATCGATAACAAGCTTTTGTAAATTGTCAAAACGCAATACACCATCTAATGCTAAATCCATCATTCGACCAGGAGTACCTACTAATATATCTACTCCTTCATAGACAGCTTTACGTTGTGTATTTATATTAGTCCCTCCATAAACGCCTAACGTACGAATAGACATATATTGTGTTATTTTTTCTATAACATCTACAACCTGCACTACAAGTTCGCGAGTAGGAACGATTATAACAACTCGAGGAGTATCAACATTTGCAAACTTCCATTGTTTTAAAATAGGAAGTAAGTAAGCATATGTCTTTCCCGTCCCTGTTTGGGCAATTCCCATCATATCTCTTCCTGATAGAATCACAGAAAAAGACTTAACTTGAATTGGGGTTGGAGTTGTAATATTAAGCTCAGCAAGAGCTTTATCTAAAGCTTTCGGTAGATTAAATTGCTCGAAAGTATTCATAATTTGAAGAATTTGGACAAAGATACATTTTTATTTGTTTTTTAAAGAATAACGTATATAACGATTAAAAAATAAATAAAAATCTTTCAATAAAACACAGCTAACTTTTATCCACTATCAGAAATAATATTTTATATATACAATAAATGTAAATGAACTTTATAACTGAAATAACTACTATTATATTTCTTAAAAACAATTAGAACTAGTTATAAAATTCACTTTAGAACACGACTTTCTTCCTCAAAAAAATATAGATTAGTCCTATACGATTTTTTTAATAACTCTAAGTTTATGTGTGTGTCGTCCAGTATCAATATTATAGATACCTAAATGATCAAGTCGATCAATACGCACTTTACCATGAGCATGAATAATATAATTATTCTCCATAATAATACCCACATGAACAATATTCCCTTCTTCATTATCAAAAAAAGCTAAATCTCCAACTTCACTTTCTTCTATAAAACTTAATGCTTCACCTACATTAGCTTGTTGAGAAGCATCTCTAGGAATACAATATCCATTAATTCGATAGACCATCTGGGTAAAGCCAGAGCAATCAATACCAAAAGGTGTCTTACCTCCCCATAAATAAGGAGCATTTAAATACATAAATGCTGTTTTTAAAAAAAGTGATTTGCTGAACTCTCCTGCAATAGATTTTCCTTCATAAGTAAAGTTATCTATATTAATAGAAGCCCTTTGTAAACCGCCTAAACAACTCCCCAATGGTATAGACATTAAATAATTACCAGGAGTAGATACAAAGTCAACTAAGTCTGATGCATAAGAAGCTGCAACATTTTCCAAATAATTATAGTCTTCCTTAGAAATTATTTGATATTGCTTATTATCAATCCATCCTTGATAATTATCAAAAGCTAATTCTATTCGAGACCACTTTTCTGTTTGCTCTAAAATTGTAAAGTGCTCTCCAAATAAAACCTGAGAAACCATTTCGCTTTTATCTGAAGGTTCTAAACGAAGTGGGACTATAGCCAAGTTGCAATATGCAAACATAATAATGAATTGAGTTGAATTATTTTACAAAAATAAAAGATGAGTTTGAAGAATCAAACCCACCTTCTATATTTATTTTTTTATTTTATTTAAGCGCGTTCTAAAACAATAGCAGAAGCTCCACCACCACCATTACAGATAGCAGCTGCACCTATTTTTCCATTATTTTGCTCTAATACATTTAATAAAGTAACCACTATACGTGCACCTGAGCACCCTAGTGGGTGTCCTAAAGATACAGCACCACCGTTTACATTAACTTTTGAAGGATCAATACTTAGTAATTTAGTATTTGCGATACCTACTACTGAAAAAGCTTCATTAAATTCAAAGAAATCTACTTGACTAATATCTGTATTTGCTTTCTTAAGAGCTATAGGTAAAGCTTTTGATGGAGCAGTAGTAAACCATTCTGGTTCTTGAGCTGCATCTCCATATCCTATTACATAAGCTAATGGTTTTAATCCTAAAGCTAACGCTTTTTCTTCACTCATTAAGATTACTGCTGCAGCACCATCGTTAATTGTTGAAGCATTAGCTGCAGTTACAGTTCCATCCTTTGTAAAAGCAGGACGCAAAGATGGAATTTTATCTAACTTAACATTAGTAAATTCTTCATCTTTTGAAACAACAATAGGTTCTCCTCTTCTTTGAGGTACTTCTACTTGTACAATTTCATTATCAAATTTACCAGCATCCCATGCTTTAGCAGATTTTTCATATGATTCTACTGCGAAAGCATCTTGTTCTTCTCTTGATATGTTATGCGTTGAAGCACATAGATCGGCAGACACTCCCATAGCATTATTATCATATGCATCTACTAAACCATCCTTTTGCAATCCATCTATCAAAGTAGCAGGTCCAAATTTATTTCCATTTCGCATATGCACATAATGAGGAATCATACTCATATTCTCCATTCCACCTGCAACTACTACTTCAGCATCACCTGCTAAAATAGCCTGCGTTCCAAACATGATTGCTTTCATTCCTGAAGCACATACTTTATTTACAGTAGTACAAGGAACTTTATTAGAAAGACCAGCTCCTAAAGCTGCTTGACGAGCAGGAGCTTGACCTTCTCCAGCTTGCACTACATTTCCCATAAATACCTCATCCACTTCAGAAGGATCTAAATTTATCTTATTTAATGCTCCTTTAATTGCCGTAGATCCTAAAACTGTAGCAGGTACAGAAGACAATGCTCCCATAAAACTTCCTATTGGTGTTCTGACAGCAGAAACAATAACTACTCTTTTATTCATAATTTATAGAATTGATTTTTAAGTTTTCTTGTATTTGTTTTTTACTTCTAGTTTTGAGTTCGTAAAGTACATAAAAAAACTCAAACACACCATATCTAAAATTAAATCAGAAAAAATACATTTTTTTATTATTGGTAAAAAATTGACTATTAGCGAATTCTAAAAAATAGCTAAAAAAAACAATATTTTTTATTACAAATGCTTGCACAGAACAAAAACTAATGCTAAGTTTGCATCCGCATTAGAGAAGTAATTCTTGTTGCAACGGAGAGGTGCCGGAGTGGTAACGGAGCAGATTGCTAATCTGTCATCGGGTAACCGATGCCAGGGTTCGAGTCCCTGTCTCTCCGCAAACTTTCGGGGTGTAGCGTAGCCCGGTCATCGCGCCTGGTTTGGGACCAGGAGGTCGCAGGTTCGAATCCTGCCACCCCGACAAAATCCTAGCGATTTAGGTTAGGTCCAGTAGCTCAGCTGGATAGAGCAACTGCCTTCTAAGCAGTAGGTCTCAGGTTCGAATCCTGACTGGATCACAAAAGTCTTTACATTTGTAAAGACTTTTTTTTTTGCTTTAAATACAAATAAAGGATCAATCGGATCAAGTGCAAAAGTTGGGGACTAGGCAAAAAGTTTGGTCAATCTGAAAAGGAAAAATGACTTATCTCTCACTCCTCTATACATCATACGG
>NZ_BAEX01000018.1 GCF_000246945.1 Myroides injenensis M09-0166 | reverse complement strand
TAGGGACTTGGTTCGAGAAGGGTTCGAGAATTACTCAGCAACGCATAGCAAAAACAGGGGTATTCCCGAACAAGACTGCAACCGTCCTCGAACAACACTGGGATTAAACCCGAATTAGATACCTAAAAATTTGAAAAAAGGGGGATTGTAAATTGACTTTTTTACAATCAATTTAGAAGAAAACACGGACTTTGATTTGTGTAATTTTGTCTAAAAACATCAGCTAGAACACTGAATAACAATGTAAAGGTACGAAATTTTTAAATACCTATAGCTCTTAATAAATAGTAAGTGAATTGTAATTTTTAAAAAAACTCCTAGTGTGACATGTCATTAAATTTCATATTACCATTACAATTGCTCAACTCCCTAAATTATTCATGCCTATCCTCGTTAATAAGCCAAAAGTCCATACTCTCTCAATTCTATATTTTTAAATGAGAAATAGAGAGATAAAGCATCTCAAAAAAAGAGATAGCAACTTCTTCTATGAAATAAAAAAACTAGTCATTCTATACTATAGTCCAGATAAAATAAAATGTGGGTGAATGACTATAATTCACTATAATATTACTAATGTTTAATAAATACTGTATTTCTAACTCATTATAATAATACACAACTTGCCTAATAGAAATAAATAAAAGACTATCAAGCATATAAATACACATCACTCTCTTTTGAACTAATTTTAGATTAATAAATCAGCATACTAAATAGAGTACTATAAAAATTGTATTTTCTAGGAGATTAACAATAAAAATCAGAGAATAAAGACAGCGAAATATTAATTTTTAAATTCTTATTTTTTAACCTATTTTTGTGCAATACAACAACAACTAATATACTTAACGTAATGATTTATTTCTTCGAAAACCCTTCGAGAAAGTTTTACACTGTACAAGTGGAGAACAACTTATCTATTGATGATATCCAAAAATTAAATTGGTTATTTGGCAATGCCAAGCACATCGACGAAAAAACAATCAACACTAAATTTATCGGACCGCGCGCTACAATGGTTACACCATGGAGCACGAATGCTGTTGAAATTACTCAAAATATGGGGATCAATGGTATTATTCGCATTGAAGAGTTTGTAAAAGCAGAAGATTGCGATACATTCGACCCAATGTTATTACAAGAGTTTGATGCACTACACCAAGATATATTTGCAATCAATATTGCTCCTGAAGCAATTAACTACATTGATGATATTGCAAAATATAATCAAGAAGAAGGTTTGGCGTTAAATGAAGAAGAAATCACTTATCTTAATGAATTATCTACAAAATTAGGACGCAAGTTAACAGACTCGGAAGTATTCGGATTCTCTCAAGTTAACTCAGAGCACTGTCGTCACAAGATTTTTAATGGTACATTCATTATCGATGGAGAAGAACAACCTACTTCTCTTTTCAAATTAATTAGAAAGACTTCTGAGACGAACCCTAATGATATCGTTTCAGCTTATAAAGATAATGTTGCTTTTGTCAAAGGACCTAGAGTAACACAGTTTGCTCCAAAATCAGCAGATAAACCAGACTTCTACGCAGAGACAGAATTTGATTCTGTGATTTCTCTAAAAGCGGAAACACATAACTTTCCTACTACAGTTGAGCCTTTTAATGGTGCAGCTACTGGATCAGGAGGTGAAATACGTGACCGTTTAGCAGGAGGCCAAGGGTCATTGCCACTAGCAGGAACTGCTATCTATATGACTTCTTACTCTCGCTTGGAAGAGAATCGCCCTTGGGAAAAAGCAATGAACGAGAGAGAATGGTTATACCAAACGCCAATCGATATCTTAATCAAAGCATCAAATGGAGCTTCTGATTTTGGTAATAAATTTGGACAGCCATTAATTACAGGATCGATACTAACTTTTGAACACGAAGAAGAGGCTCGAAAACTTGGTTTTGACAAAGTAATTATGCAAGCTGGTGGTATAGGATACGGAAAACTAGATCAAGCATTAAAACATAAACCATCTCAAGGTGATCAAGTAGTAATACTTGGAGGTGAAAACTATAGAATAGGTATGGGAGGTGCAGCAGTATCTTCTGCTAATACTGGTGCTTTTGGTTCTGGAATCGAGTTAAATGCTATTCAACGCTCTAACCCTGAGATGCAAAAACGTGCTGCTAATGCTATTCGCGCAATGGTAGAAGCTGAACACAATCCTATTGTTTCTATTCACGATCACGGTGCTGGAGGACATTTAAACTGTCTATCAGAGCTAGTAGAAGAAACAGGAGGACATATTAATTTAGATAAATTACCAGTAGGTGATCCTACCCTTTCTGCAAAAGAAATCATAGGAAATGAATCTCAAGAAAGAATGGGATTAGTAATTGGTCAAAAAGATATTGATACTCTAGCTAAGATTGCAGAGAGAGAGAGAGCCCCAATGTACACAGTTGGTGAGATTACTAATGACAATCGCTTTACAATAGAATCAAAAACAACAGGTGAAAAGCCAATGGATTTTGCTATTGAAGATATGTTTGGTAGTTCTCCAAAAACAATTATGGATGACAAGACAGTCAATCGCATCTACGCTGACCTGGATTACTCTGTATCAAAAGTAGAAGATTACCTTAACCAATTATTACAGTTAGAAGCTGTAGGTTCAAAAGATTGGTTAACTAATAAAGTTGACCGTTGTGTAGGAGGTCGTGTTGCTAAGCAACAATGTACAGGGCCACTGCAATTACCTCTTAACAATTTAGGAGCAATGGCCTTAGATTATAAAGGAAAAGAGGGAATTGCTACTACTGTAGGTCATGCACCTATCGTAGCTATAGTAGATCCTGCTGCAGGTAGTAGAAATGCGATAGCAGAGGCATTGTCTAACATTGTTTGGGCTCCGCTTAAAGAAGGAATTAAAAATGTTTCACTATCTGCAAACTGGATGTGGGCTTGTAATAACGCTGGTGAAGATGCTCGTCTTTATAAAGCAGTAAAAGCTTGTTCTGATTTTGCTATTGAATTAGGAATTAATATTCCAACTGGAAAAGATTCTCTTTCAATGAAACAAAAATATCCTAATGATGAAGTAATTGCCCCTGGAACAGTTATTATATCAGCAGCTGCAAACTGTACAGATATTACAAAAATTGTAGAGCCAACACTTAAAAAGAATACTGGTTCTATCTATTATATCAATTTGTCTAAAGACAACTTCAAACTTGGAGGTTCTTCTTTTGCTCAAATTTTAAATAAAATTGGTCAAGAAGTTCCTACAATTACAGATGCTACTTATTTTAAAAATGCATTTAACGCTATTCAAGAATTAGTAGCGAATGAACAAATTGCTGCTGGTCACGATATAGGTAGTGGTGGTTTAATCACTTCTCTTTTAGAAATGACTTTTGCAGATACGCAATTAGGTGCTGACTATAACTTAACTGCTCTTAATGAAAAGGATACTGTAAAAGCTTTATTTAATGAAAACATTGCTCTTATCGTTCAGGCAAAAGACGATGCTACATTTGAAAAAGCATTAGCAAATAAAGGTGTAGAAGCTGTAAAAATAGGTACTGTAACAACAGATGAAATTGTGAAATTCACTAATGGTTCTGATTCATTTGAATTCAGTGTACCTGCTCTAAGAGATACTTGGATGAAGACTTCGTACTTATTAGACCAAAAACAAACAAAGAACAATAAAGCAAAAGAGCGCTTTGACAATTATAAAGTACAACCTTTAAACTTTAACTTCCCATCTCAATTTGATGGTAAAAAACCTGCTATTGACAACGCTAAGCCAAGACCAAAAGCAGCTATCATTAGAGAAAAAGGAAGTAACTCAGAAAGAGAAGTAGCTAACGCTATGTATTTAGCTGGATTTGATGTAAAAGATGTCCATATGACAGATTTAATATCAGGAAGAGAAACCTTAGAAGACATTCAATTTATTGGTGCTGTAGGAGGATTCTCTAACTCAGATGTATTAGGATCTGCAAAAGGATGGGCAGGTGCATTTTTATACAATGAAAAAGCAAATACTGCACTGAAAAATTTCTTTGCTCGTAAAGACACTTTATCTGTTGGAATCTGCAACGGTTGTCAATTGTTCATGGAATTAGAACTAATCAATCCTGAGCACAAAGTACATGGTAAGATGTTACACAACGACTCTCAAAAACACGAGAGTAACTTTACCTCTGTTACAATTCAAGACAATAATTCTGTAATGTTATCAACATTAGCAGGAAGTACCCTAGGAGTTTGGATTTCACATGGAGAAGGTAAGTTTAATTTACCTGAATCAGAAGATCAATACAATATTGTAGCTAAATATGCTTATGATGCTTATCCAGCAAATCCAAATGGTTCTGCTTATAATACAGCAATGATGTGTGATGCTACTGGTCGTCATTTAGTAATGATGCCTCATATTGAGCGTTCATTATTCCAATGGCATTGGGCTAACTATCCAGAAGGACGAAAAGATGAAGTTTCTCCTTGGATGGAAGCATTTGTAAATGCACGTAAGTGGATTGAAGAAAATAACGCTAAGTAATTTTAGTCGTAGATATAAAAAGAGGTCTCAACAGTGTTTGAGACCTCTTTTTCTTTGTCAAGTATTTAATACAGTATTAATGTCTGCCTTTTAGTACAGCCTCAATATCACTGAATGCAAATCCCTTCGCTTTCAGTAATATTAAATAGTGATATAATAAATCAGCAGCTTCATTTTTAAACAATTCATCATTGTTATCTTTTGCTTCAATAACAACCTCAACTGCTTCCTCTCCTACTTTTTGAGCTACTTTATTAATTCCCCTCTTATACAATTGATTAGTATAAGATGACTCTACATCATTATCAATACGATCACTAATAATTTGCTCTAATGCATATACAAATCCCTTATCACCATTAACCTCTCCAAAACATGAAATACTCCCCGTATGACAAGTAGGGCCAATAGCGACAACTTGAATTAATAGACAATCCTTATCGCAGTCTATGCTTACATTCTTTACTAATAAAAAATTGCCTGATGTCTCACCTTTTGTCCACAATCTATTTTTGGTACGACTAAAGAAAGTAACCTTGCCCTCTTCTATTGTTTTTTGATATGCCTCTTCATTCATATAACCCTGCATCAAAACTTGTAGCGAACTATAATCTTGTATAATAACAGGAACTAATCCGTTTCCTTTTTTAAAATCAATATCTAATTTCATCTGATAGCTATGTTTTTATTTTTCAACGTCTGTTTTAATTCAGAAACACTTACTTCACCATAGTGAAAAATACTAGCTGCAAGTGCTCCTGTTGCCTTTGTGTTTTCAAAGACCTCTTCAAAGTGTCTAACTTCACCTGCTCCCCCTGAAGCGATAACAGGAATAGTTACCTTATTTGCTACTTGTTTTGTAATATCAAGGGCAAAACCTTCTTTGGTTCCGTCGTTATTCATGGAAGTCAACAATATTTCACCTGCTCCTAATCTGGCTACCTCATCAGCCCATTGTTCTGTTTCCAAAGATGTTTTAATTCGTCCACCAGCGCTGTACACCCACCATTTTCCGTCTTCAAACTTTGTGTCAATAGCCACAACCACACATTGGCTACCTAATTCCTCTGCTATTTCAGTAATCAAAGCAGGGCGCTTAATTGCTGCCGAATTGATACTGATTTTATCAGCACCTGCTCTTACTAAAGCCACCGCCTGTTCTTTTGTGCTTATTCCACCACCTACAGTAAAGGGGATATTAATTTCGCTTGCTATTTTACTGACCAAACTAATAAGCGTTTTTCTATTTTCTATTGTAGCAGTGATATCGAGAAAGACTAACTCATCTATCCCTTCTACTGCATAGCGCTTGGCTAATGCAATAGGGTCGCCAGCTCTTTGTATATCAATAAAGTTAATGCCTTTTACCACTTCTCCATCTTGTATATCCATACAAGCAATAATCCTTTTCTTTAACATAGCGTACTTAACTGTTTTAAGGTTATATTTCCTTCATAAATTGCCTTTCCTATTATTACTCCCTCACAGCCTAGTGTCTTTAGTCTAACCAACTCCTCAAACTTTGAGATTCCTCCACTTGCAATAAGATTGACTTTACATTCACTTATAATTTCTTGATACAATTCAAATGCTGGACCACATAACATTCCGTCTTTTTCAATATCTGTTACAATAGTATAGGATACTCCTTTCTCAACATAAGACTTTATAAACTCAATAACCTCAACATCTGCTGAATCTAACCATCCCTGCGTCATTATTTTTCGCTGCTTACAATCTGCACCTAATATCACCCTATCGCTGCCATATTTTAAAAGCCACTTTAAAAACAATTCAGGATTATTAGCAGCTATACTACCTATCGTTACTTGCTTAGCACCACTATTAAAAGCAATTTCGATATCCTTATCTGTTTTAATCCCACCTCCAAAATCAATCTGTAAATTCGTTTGACTAGCAATTTGTTCTATAGTCTTAGCATTTACTATTTGATTTGATTTTGCACCATCTAAATCCACTATATGTAAATATTTTATCCCTGCATCTTCAAATTGTTTTGCTACTTCTACTGGATTAGTATTATACACTTTTGAAGTAGCATAATCGCCTTTAGAAAGACGTACACACTGACCACCTATAATATCTATTGCCGGTATAATTCTCATAATGATAAAAAGTTTTTAAGTACTACTTCTCCTACTTTACCTGATTTCTCTGGGTGAAACTGTACTGCGTAATAATTTGCTTTGTTCAAAGCTGCTGAAAAGGGCAATATATAGTCATTTACAGCAATCGTATCTGTTCCCAATGTTGCATAATAACTGTGTACAAAATAGAAATCATCACTTTCATTTATCCCCTCAAAAAGAGGTCCAGTAAGCTGATTAAGATTATTCCATCCCATGTGAGGAACAATATCATTAGCAGGAAATAACTTAACCTCATTATCAAATACTCCTAACCCTCTTACGTTTCCTTCTTCACTAGATTGACACAATAATTGCATTCCCAAACAAATCCCTAAAACAGGTTGTTTTAATTCTTTGATAGTTTGATCTAATCCTTTCTCTTCTAAATACCTCATCGCTGATGAAGCCTCTCCTACACCTGGAAATATCACTTTGGCAGCTGATGTTAATATTTCTGCATCATCAGTCACTATAGTCGAATATCCTAATCGTTCTATGGCATTCTGAACCGATTGTACATTGCCTGCATTATACTTTACTATTGCTATCATATAATTCCTTTTGTGCTAGGGATGTTATAATTATTAGTCTTGCTAACAGCCATTTTAATAGCTTTTGCAAATGCTTTAAAAATAGATTCTATTTTGTGGTGTTCATTCTCTCCCTCTACTTTGATATTCAAATTACAGCTTGCTGCATCTGAAAAAGACTTAAAGAAGTGAAAAAACATCTCAGTAGGCATATCTCCAACCTTTTCTCTCTTAAAGTCTGCCTCCCAAACAAGCCAAGCTCTTCCACCAAAGTCAATAGCTACCTGAGCTAAACACTCATCCATTGGCAATAAGAAACCATAGCGCTCTATTGCCTTTTTATTTCCAAGTGCACGTTTAAAAGCAGTCCCTAATGCAATAGCAGTATCTTCAATAGTATGGTGTTCATCCACATTCAAATCTCCTTGTACTTCAATCTTTAAACCTATACCACCGTGCTTGTTTACTTGCTCTAGCATGTGGTCAAAAAAACCTAAACCTGTACTTATCTCACATAGCTTAGCACTATCGAGATTCACCTCTACATCAATAATCGTTTCATTTGTTTTTCTATATTCTCTTCCTATGCGAGGTTCTTGCTTTAGAAACTGATATATTTCTTCCCAATCCAAAGTAGAAAGCACTGCGCGATCATCGTTATCATCATTAATATAAATCGCTTTGCATCCTATATTTTCTGCTAGCTGTATATCTGTCAGTCGATCACCAATCACAAAGGAGTTTGCCAAATCATATTCTCCATATAAATATTTACCTAGCATTCCCACCCCTGGTTTACGAGTATCTTTATTCTCATACTCAAATGACCCATCAATATAAATATCAGTAAAGTTTACTCCTTCATCTGCTAACGTATTGACAATAAAATTCTGTACTGGCCAGAAGGTATTTTCTGGAAAAGAACTCGTGCCTAAACCATCTTGATTGCTCACCATTACTAAAACATAATCTAGTTCTCTTGTTATCTTTGCTAAATTAGAAATCGCATTAGGTAAGAATACTAGCTTTTCAAAACTGTCTATTTGAAAGTCTTCAGGTTCTTTTATAATTGTTCCATCTCTATCTATAAATAATACTTTCTTTTTCATTTTCAATGTTTTTTAGTGCGTTTAATAATTTAGTATTTTCAGAGGGTAAACCTATCGAAATACGCAAAGCGTTATCGACTACTTTACTTCTATTTCTAACGATAATCTCCTGATTAATCAAAGCTTTATAAAGCTGGTCCGCTTCTTCAAACTCAACTAATAGATAATTAGCATTCGATGAATAAATAAACTTAGTGATGCTAAGCTTATTAAGTTCATTAATCATTCGTGTACGCTCTTCAAGTAGCACATTAATATTGCTATTAAATAATGCTATATCGCTTAATTGTTTAATAGCTGCTTCCTGATTAATACTGCTCAAATTATAAGGTGACTTAACTTTATTAAAGTAGTAAAGTACCTCCTCCTTCATCCATGCCATACCAATGCGAAGTCCTGCCATACCCCAACCTTTTGATAGTGTTTGTAAAACGATAAGATTATTATACCTTTCAATTTCACTAATCCAAGAAGGCTCATTGCTAAAATCAATATACGCCTCATCTATAATCACTATTCCTTTAAATTGATTTAACAGAGTGAATATCGTTTCTCTATTTATCAGGTTTCCAGTAGGATTATTAGGCGAACAAATAAAGAGCAGCTTTACCTGTGGATCCTTAAAGTAAGGCGTTACCTTTTCAATATCTATCTGAAAATTACCATCTAGAGGAATATCAATTAATTCTACTTCATTAATATTGGCATAAACTTCATACATCCCATAAGTAGGAGAAAACACAATTGCCTTATCTCTTTTTGGTTCACAGAAAATACGATAGGCTAAATCAATGGCTTCATCACTTCCATTTCCAAGAAATAGCTGACTTGTTTTCCCATTCTTAATATTGCAGATTACCTCTTTTAATTCCTTTTGATAAGGGTCAGGATAGCGATTAACAACTCCAAAAGGATTTTCATTAGCATCTAAAAAGACTCCTTCTTTCCCCTTGTATTCGTCCCTTGCGCTAGTATAAGGGGATAGTCTTTCAATATTTGGTCTGACTAACGTTTTGATATCAATATTCTTATTCATTACCGATCTTTTTTAAACGAATACTAACTGCATTTTTGTGAGCTATTAACTGTTCTGCCTCTGCCATAATTTCAATTGTCTTCCCAATATTTCTCAACCCTTGAGCTGTCAAAGTTTGAAAAGTAATCTTCTTTACAAAGCTATCAACTGATACCCCACTATAACTTTTAGCAAAACCATTAGTTGGCAAAGTATGATTGGTACCACTAGCGTAATCACCTGCACTCTCACAAGAAAATGCACCTAAGAAAACAGAACCTGCATTAGTAATAGCATCTACATACTGCTCTGCATTATCTATATTTAATATTAAATGTTCAGGAGCATATTCATTACTAAACTCAATGCATTCATTCAGTGTTTCAAACGCTATAAGCATGCTATTCTCTAATGTTTTTTCAGCTAATTCTCTACGTGGTAAGTCTTGCAATTGATTGCTCAATGCTACCTTTACCTGCTCAATTTTCGATTTACTAGTACTAAGCAATACAACCTGACTATCAACTCCGTGCTCAGCTTGCGACAATAAATCTGCAGCTAGATATTCAGCATCTGCATTCTGATCTGCTATTATTAAAACTTCACTAGGTCCAGCGGGCATGTCGATTGCTATTCCTTGCGTTTGTACTAATTCTTTTGCTTTAGTGACATATTGATTTCCAGGTCCAAATATTTTATAAACTTGAGGAACAGTTTCCGTACCGTATGCCAATGCACCGATAGCCTGCGCTCCCCCTATTTTAAATATAGTTGTTATCCCTAAAAACTTTGCAGTGTAAAGAATAACATCATTCACTTTACCATTTTTATCACATGGTGTACATAAAACAATTTGTTTACAACCTGCTAATTGAGCAGGGATACCCAACATCAATAAAGTTGAAAACAAAGGAGCTGTACCTCCCGGTATATAAAGACCAACTTTTTCAATTCCTACACTTTTTCTCCAGCAGCGCACTCCACCCATTGTCTCTACTTCTATCTCATCTACCAATTGAACTTGGTGAAACTGTTTAATATTACTAGCCGCTATTGCTATTGCCTTTTTAATTTGTGGTGAAACTCTTTGTACTGCCTCGCTTATTTCATTTTCTTTTACACAAAAATAACTTAATTGCACACCATCGAATAAGGATGTAAAACGCTGTATAGCTTGATCCCCTTTTTCTCTAACTTCTTTTAGTATTGTACTTACACTTTCATTAAGACTATCAGTAGATAGTATAGGACGTGCAGTTAGCGCTTTCCATTGTTCTTTATTAGGTTGGTATATTTCTTTCATAACTTCTACTTTTTTAATAAATCATTTTTTCGATTGGAGCGACTAAAATACCTTCAGCACCCTGTGCTTTAAGTTCATCTATAATTTCCCAAAACTGATCTTCTTGAATAACTGAGTGTAAACTGCTCCATCCCTCATCTGCAAGTGGCAAGACTGTAGGGCTTTTCATCCCTGGAAGAATAGAGATAATTTGTTCTAACTTATCGTTAGGAGCATTTAATAAAATATACTTGCGTTCTTTTGCATTGAGCACTGCGCGGATACGGAACAATAATTTATCTAGTAATTGTTTCTTTTCAGCAGATAGTGTTTGACTACCAATTAAAATCGCTTGACTGTCCAACACTTTTTCTACTTCTTTAAGCCCGTTTGACATGAGCGTAGAGCCACTACTCACAATATCACACACTCCATTTGCCAATCCTATACTAGGTGCTATCTCTACACTACCCGAAATGAATTCTATCGTAGCAGAAACACCTTTCTGTTTTAAATATTTTTCTAAGACAAACGGATAGGAAGTGGCTATTTTCTTACCTTCAAAATAAGATATATCATTGTAATCAACTTCTTTAGAAACAGCTAAACTCAAACGACAATTACCAAACCCTAAGTACTCTAGGATATTAACTGGTAGATTTGCTTCTAAATAGACATTCTCCCCTACGATACCAATATCGGCAACGTTCTGTTCCACATACTTGGTTACATCGTCATCTCTTAAAAATAACACTTCTATTGGGAAATTTTTACTTTCAGCAATTAGTTTACCGCCGCCGTTAGGGAACTTAATACCACACTCTTTTAATAATTCAAGAGACTTCTCACTAAGTCTTCCACTTTTTTGAATTGCAATTTTTAGTTTACTCATTTTATATACATTTTGTTATGTTTGAGTAAACCTTGTAGGAGATTATGAATATAATAATACCATATAAAAAAGAAAATCCCGTTTGATTTACTCAAACGGGATAATTAGATATTATTTTATGTTTCAATTACATCATATCATTACCAGCTCGCTTGAGTGCAAGTATGATGATGATGATGTAGTTGATTGAAATTCATTTCTTTCTTATTGTTTATTATTTTTCAAAAGTATAAATAAATCCATAAAAACAAAACAATTATTTACTTTTTTTACAATTATAAAAAATTAAACACAGTATAACTTTAACTCACGACAGCAATAGTAAAGGTTCAAGCTGTAAAAATATTTTAATACAATAGGCTAAGTACAAACTATACATTATAGCAATTACATACCCCTATCTAAATTAAAAAGATAATCCTACTTCAATTTTTAATAGAAGAAGACAAAACATAAAAAGTTAAACAAAAACAATATTATCTTATAGCGCAGTTCATCTGAAATCGATAGGCAAAGAATTCTAAATTACTAACTCTACACAAACACTAATATGGTGTATAGCACAAATAATAACATCTAAATATTAAATGAACTATTTAACATACAGATAGCTATTTACAGGGGAATTCAAGCCAATACCTCCATGGTGAGTCCATAGTGTCTCTATTAAAACAAGGGAAATTAAGGGAGGCATTATGGAATTATTATGCTAGCACCCTGCTAACATCACTCATGATACTCAACTATTGTTATTCTAATTCTATATTAATTGCATAAAATCTATATAAATATAGCTTTTCAGATTAAATCTGAAAAAGGCATAAAATAGGGGTTTGTAGAATCCTATTTTATGCCTTTTTCTTTTTAATCGTTTTTAAGTCTCTTTCTTCTTGTTTAAAATACTTTGTATTCTTTCCTTCTCCACAGGCTTTCAATATAACTGTACTTCCAATTAAGAGCAATCCCGCTACAAATGTCCTTTTCATAACTAGCAATTTTGTTTCTTCTCTATTATTTTAGATTAATAAAGAATTCTTTTTCACTTACTAATTTCTTAATTAAAAATCTAAAAAACAAAAAATAACAAACTGAAAACCAAATATTTAAAGCAACTTCTCAAATAGTGTAATATCTCTTTTTAAAAGCTTTTTATTATTCTCATAATTCAATCTATAAAAGTCAAATAGTGATTAACTTTTATAGAAATCCACCATCTTTTTCATAGTCATATAAAAGCTATTATCTACCTCTTCCGCATTCTTTATAGTTAACGGAAAAGGTACCATATGAGTATAAGGAAAGGGATAATCTATTATATCGACTTTTATAGGAATATCTCGATAAGGTCCTTGTAACATATTTAATGCTTCTACTGCTGGGGCTACCTCATCTTCTTTTAAATTAAGAGAATAAATCTGATTTTGTAATTCTCTTAGTCTATCCTCTCTTTCTTCTTGGTGATGATTATAACGCAACATTGTTTTAAACCAACTCTCTCCTGGGTGCATATCATTACACTGATAATGATGTAATCTAGGGTCAGCGATAAACTTAGTCGTCAATAATTGAGCAAAAACTTTCTGCATCATTATAGTCGCTTTTCCATCCATGATATACTTCGATACCGGAAACATTCTATCGATAGTCATACCACCGCAAAAACACACTAATTTTGAATTAGTAAGTATATTGTGTGGGTTTGCCATCATTAAAATAATTGAAAGAAATGAACCAATAGAATAA
Source organism: Myroides injenensis M09-0166 (assembly GCF_000246945.1). GTDB lineage: Bacteria > Bacteroidota > Bacteroidia > Flavobacteriales > Flavobacteriaceae > Flavobacterium > Flavobacterium injenense. Next base: position 30,644 of record NZ_BAEX01000018.1, on the reverse strand, counting down.
CCAAATAAGTCAAGATGTGCATCAGATGATATACAGGCATATTTACCAGCTCTAATCTCTTGCTCTAATTGGATAAAATCGTAATAAGTCTGTAATCCAGACCAAAACATACGCTTTGGGTCTGCTTCCATTCTAGTACTTATAGCTGCATTTACATAACTTGTATCAGAATTTTCTTCCCAAGCCTTTGCTCTTTCCTGAGCCACAGCAAACATTAGTTTACGATCTGACCACTCTTTAGGAGTTCGATCCATGTGAAAACTAATTGGAAACAATATGACAGCTCTATCTGTTTGTTTAGCTATCTCAGTAGCCCAAGGCAAATACTTGTCCCATTTCTTTTCATTAAGTCCGTGAAACATTATGATAACTTCTTTTGATTGAGCTTGACCTATTGGCTTTACTATACCAATTTTAAACTGTAAATTTTCCTTTACGTTATAATCAGGAATATCTAAAACATGATCATTATCTGCAGTATATTTTATAAAATTACGTTCAAAAAGGTGGTTGTGCTCACTACAACAAAGTACAGGTGATCCGTGTAATACGCCATCCCCTTTTTCTGATACAAAATCATACTTATAAATCTCAATACCTAAGTCAGCATCTACAACATAATTTTCAGCTGACTGATAAAGGTTTTTCAGTTCTTCATGAAGTTGATAATAATTCATAATATAATGATAGATAGTAGTTAGTCTTAAAAGATAAAACGCTATAAACTATTAGTTTATTACTCATAAAAATACAAAACATTGTAATAATTACTTCAAATGATTAACAAAAAATACTTCTTATTACACATTTCAAAAATTAGAGTGAATTTGTATGAGGCTTTGTTTATCGTTTAGATAGTTATTAATCTACATTTATATAAAAACGACACTCTTTTTTTGATTAATTTTACTGTTTAACTTTTGTAAATAATGCCATTTAATACTATTATCATTTGTACTAATTTATTTCCGAAGCGATTTTCGGGAATGGCGATATTTCCATTTATAATATTAAGAAATAAAGAAGATATTGACGATAAGATATTCATCAATCATGAAAAAATCCATCTAAGACAGCAATTAGAACTACTAGTATTGCCTTTTTACTTATGGTATGGGATAGAATTTATTATTCGATTATTAATAACAAGAAACAAACAGAAAGCTTATCTCAATTTATCTTTTGAAAAAGAAGCTTATCAAAATGAGTACAATCTCCACTACTTAAAGAGCCGAAAATATTACTCCTTTTTTACCTACTTAAAAAAAACTGATAAACACATTTAGCATTTATCAGTTTTTAAAATTTTCTTATGAATGATTAGCTTTATAAGCTTCTATCTCTTCGACTGTTTTAATTAATTCAGGACCTAAATGTTGATAACCTTCTTTAGTAATTAAAAAGTTATCTTCAATTCTAATTCCTCCAAAATCTTGATATTCTTTTACTTTATCGTAGTTGATAAACTCTGAATACTTATTTTCAGCTTCCCACATCTTAATAAGCTCAGGGATAAAGTAAATACCAGGCTCAACTGTAAGTACATGTCCTGCTTTAAGCGCTTTTCCTAAACGCAGTGACTTTAGACCAAACTGTTTTTTTTCCTTAGGCTCTTTCTCTGTATAGCCAACATATTGTTCCCCTAGATCTTCCATATCGTGAACATCTAAGCCCATCAAATGCCCTAAACCACATTGAAAAAACATAGTGTGCGCATGGTTAGCCACAGCATCCTGTGCATTTCCTTTCATAAAACCTAAATCGATAAGACCTTGTGCTAATATTTCACTCGCTTTTAGATGTACATTTTTATATTTTACACCTTCTTTTAAATCAGCTTTTGCCCCTTCAAATGCACTTAAAACAACATTATATAAATCCCGCTGTATAGAAGTAAAAGTTTTATCAACTGGGAAAGTGCGCGTTAAATCAGATGCATATCCCATCGGTGTTTCGCAGCCAGAATCATTTAATACTAATTCTCCTGATCTCAGTGTATTAAGTTTATAATGATTGTGCAGAATACCTCCATTTACAGTTACTATTGAAGGATAAGCAAGTTCACAGTTATGGCTTCCTGCAACATTCTGAATAGCACTGACAATCTCGTATTCCTTAATACCTGTTTTAGCCATTCGCATCGCTAATAAATGCATCTCATTAGTGACTTTCAATGCTTTTTCGATTTCGGCTATTTCTTGAGGTTCCTTAACCTCACGCTGAGTAACAATAGCTTTAATCATCGCTACTGAAGGTTTAAAATCACCTAAAGATAGATGGAGCAATTCACTCAATAATATTTTATTGTAGGCTTGATAAGGGGGTAAATAGTGAATAGGTCTTTTGACACTCATTGCTGTAGCTAAATAAGTAGCTAAATCGGAATAAGGTCTTACATCAAATATTCCTGCTTTATGACATTTCTCTTTTAAAGTTTCCTGTCGCCCCATCCATACAATTTCATCTATCGACATCTCATCACCAAATACAATTGATTTATTTTCATCTAAATCTATTATTGCGGCTAATCTAGGTTGTTGAATTCCAAAATAGTATAAAAACGTACTATCTTGTCTAAAATGATAAGTATTGTCCTCAAAATTCATTGAACTTTCCATATTCCCAAAGAATAACAAAAGCCCTTTTGCTTGAACATTTTTTACTAAAGTGTTTCTTCTATCTTTATATGTGGCTGTACTGAACATAATATTGTCGTTTAAAGCTAGTAAGTTACTAACTTTGTCAATAGATAACAAAAAAGGATAAACAATATTGTTTATCCTTTTTTAGTTATATCATCATTATCGATAAATATTACTTTATCACTATTTTAATTAAACTTATATCCTAATGAAAATTGGAATGTCCCGTTTTTATTACTTTTATCTACATTCTTAAGTACATTAGTAGTCCCCACATTATAACGTGTCTCTAAGAAAACGCCAGAAGGGAAATTATATCCTAAACCAAAGTTAAATCCAAAATCAACTTTGTTTACCACACTACCAATATCCGCAGTTTGACCTTCAAGTTCCATATCTGTTTTTACTGCAAATCCAATTTGTGGTCCTACTTGAATATTAAAACCTCGTGATACAAAAAACTTAGCCATCACAGGAATATTAATATAATTCATTTTTACTTTTCCAGAATAACTATATGGAAATACTCCTTCTAATTTGGCTCCTTGAGTTGAGTAAACTAACTCTGGCTGTATTGATATACGTTCGCTAACAAATACTTCTAATACTGCACCTATATGGAACCCTGATTTACCAGTTGTATCTTCTGCACCAGTAATTATAGATTGGTTAAAACCTATTTTACCACCATATTTCAATGCTGGTAATTCTTTTTCCTTTTCCTGCGCTTGAGCAGATAACCCTAAAGTTAGTGCTAGCATTGCAGTTACCCATACTCTATTCATAAAATATATTTAATGAAATTATAAAAAAATATTAATTCGCAAATATATCATAATGTAAGAAAGAGACAATTGCTATTACAACTTATAATAAAAACCAAGGTTAACAAGGATAAAAAAGACATAAATGGAATAAAACAATATATTTAAAAGAATATAAACAAATATAACACAGAATTTGATTATTTTAGCTATTCATATAGTTACAGTATTATTGGAAAATATATGACATTATCTAAATTTGTAGCCTAGGGAAACTTGAAAAGCAATATTTCTGTTATTTCCATAATCTTGACTCAATACTTTGGTAACGCCAAAACTTCCTCTAGTTTCTATAAAAATATTATTGTTAAATTCATATCCTAAACCTGCATTTAAGCCAAAATCAGCATTATTAATAATTCGATTAATATCTTTCTTTGTTCCATCTAATTCATATTTTTTATACACAAGAAAACCAACTTGAGGACCAAAATGTATAGTAAACTTATTAGTTAAATAATACTTTGCCATCACAGGTATATTGATATAATTCAGGGTAAACTTACCTGTATAATTATTAGGTAAATAATCTACAGTTTCTAGTTCAGCTCCAAGTGTAGAGAATAGTAATTCTATTTGTAATGCCAATTTAGAAGACATAAAAGTCTCAGACACTGCTCCTATGTGAAATCCTGATTTCACATTAAAATCTTCATATGAGGTTATTGATGAAAGGTTATAACCTGCTTTAGCACCAAAAACAGTATTCTTGTTGCTTTTCTCTTGTGCTATTCCTTCTAGATTACAGAATAAACATAAAAGACTTAGTGTAATAATTCTTTTCATAAAATATTTGACAAATATCTAATAAAGATAATATTATAATGCAACTTAGTATTAAATTATTTATCGAAAAAAGTTCTTACATCTTGATAAATATTATGTTTGGCAGTTACTTTTAATAAGAACTGAATAAAGTCGTTTCTAAATAGATATTTTATTTGAGCATTCTCTATTAAAATATTTTTCAATAATTCCATGTAAATAGTTACCTTATGAGGAGGAGCAGTTAGATAAATAAACTGTACCAGCATATAATCGTACTCTTTATTAGCACGATAAGACAAAGTAAATAGTCTTTGTATCTGTATTTCAACGACATGTCTCCACTCTTTCTCATCTTGAATATTATTTATATTCAGCGCAAATTGCTCAACAAAACTATCTACAAATTCGCTAAACTTTTTACTGTGATGCGATATTCGATGGTCAAAGGCATAAATACAATCTAAAAGTGATGCAAAAATCTTATGTGAGATAGGTTTAGAGATATTAACTATGACAAAATTATTGATAGGCTCGTAGGCTATCAGTAATAAATCAAGGATTTGTTTAATTTTAATAGCCTCTAGTGTTTTTCGCTTTCCAGCTACAGAGCTGATGATTTCTTCAGTAAGCTCTTTTACTTGCTCAGCAGTATATTCTATTTCTTTATTACTAAAAGTAAGTACAAATTGTTTCTCTAAAGACTTATTCTTCTTAAAAACAGTCTTTAACCACTGTGTTAATACATCTTTATTAATCTGTAAAAGAAGTTCATCAGTTTCAGATAATTTCTTTTTTTTAGTAGTTTTCTTAGTCTTCTTACCTAAAGTATTTTTAGATTTTTGATTATTCTTTAATGCAGATAAAACAGCTATTTTATGTAAACACAAATCAGCTCCACTACCACAATCACACGTCATCACACCAACATTATTATCGGAAAACTCTATAGATACATCAAAACTATGTTCGCCTTGATCAACAAAAGCAATATAACGACCAGTATTATCTAGTTCTAATTCTCTGACAGGAAACTTCTTTGCTCTACTTAAATCGCTTTTAACTACTCTTTTTAAGATATCTTGTATTAACATCACAAAAACTTACTTATATAAATACCCCTAATCCACAAATCTAAACTTACTAAAACAAATAAAAAAGTACTTATGTCCTAATCCGTTCTTTTTACGAGAAAAATAACATTAAAACAACATAAGATAATTAATTAGTTTTCAATAAAAAAGGCTCTCCTATTCGGAAAGCCTTCATATATATTTAATAAAATCGTTATCCCTCGACAGCTACACCATCCTCAAAAAAGCCATCCTTTAACTCTATTGCTAAAAAATGTCCTCCAAATATATCACCACCTTCATACATAAATTCTGCTTCCTTATCACCAGTAAAATATAAAGATAGTAGACCTATTTGAGATTTAAACTCTTCTTCTGTTAGTGCCTCATCTTCATTATAAGCATCGTATAATTCATCAATTATTAGTCTTTTTCCTCTCTCGTCATAAGAAGCTAGGTTACTTACAACTTCATCAATATCAACTAAAATCTCATCTATATTATTTTCTCCATTATATAAGGCAATAGTAATTTCTGTACCATTATATGTGTATTCGGCTTTTAAAACATCTTGATCATAATCCGTTGTTTCAAAATCTTTTGCTGTTAATATCATATTTAAATCTTTGTATTAATAAGTTTACTCATTCCTAAAATATTACTTCTATTACAGCTCTAATGTCGCATATATTACAAGTATTTATAGTCTTTAAACAGCAACAAATAAAGTGATTTTTTTCAAAAAATAAAGACTTAATTGTAAATAAGATATAATTAAGTCTTTTAAGTAAATTTATATTTTAGAAACAATACCATTTAAATTATCTTGTCTATCTATCACTATTCCATTTTCATCTATTAACACAAAAACAGGACTTTGCTCCACTTTATATTTACGGTATAATTCAAAGAGTTTGTCATCTACATCATACTTCCATGGTTGATTTTTCTGATCACTTGGATCAGCATCTACTCCAATAACAGTAATTCCTTTATTAATAAGTCCCTTATACTTAGCTCTTAAAATATTTAACTGCTCTTGACAAAGGTCACAAAAGCTACTATAAAAGAATATTAAACGCTTTCCTTTTACATCCGATAATTTTGTATCATCATTCAGGTTAAAGTCACTGCCCTTGAGTCCTATCAAACCTAATTTCTTATTAAACTCAGCTTTACCATTTTTATCTAATAAATCGTGAATGGTATTTTGAAATGCTGATTTTACATTATTATTTGTAGTCCTATTTAATATGTTATTATAATCTTTAATAACTATGTTGCTCACTTCTTCCTCACTCCCATCTTCATAAGCATAAGAATCTAGCCATTTACTTAAAATAACTGTCCATAAACTAGAAGTATATAAATCTTCTAAATCTAATCTATCAACTATAAACCTTCTTGCATCTTTTATATTTACAATAGGGTCAAGTGATAAACTTTCACCATTACCCATTATAATATCCATAAATTCAGCATAACGTGCTGCATATAAATTGCTTTCTCTTGTATCAGCAAGTAACTTTTGATACTCCTTTGTTAATCTATTTCTTTCTTCCTTAAATACATTAGTGATTTCATCTTTATTATCATAATATTTTGAAGCTTGAAATAGAGCATCTGCTTTATTAAAAATATCTTGTTGTTTTTTTAAACGCTTGGATATATAAGTATTTTCAGAGGTATTAGTAAAAGTAATATTTTCAGTAGCAGGTTCTTTTTCTAAACTTGATATAGTTATAGGTCCTTTTTCAGAAACAATCAAATTTAAACCTCCTCCATTAGTAAGTTTCCAACTCACCATACCTCTATAATCTTTGTATTTTTCAGGTAAAATTAACTTTATTTTTCCTTTCTCATCAAGGGCTCCACTACTAATAGTATCAATTTTTTCACCTTCAAAAACAATTAACCACCAACCTTGGTTTTTAAAATGGGGAAATTCAATTTCAATATTCTGCGCTTTAGCAAACTGAAAACTAAAAAAAAATATACATATAATAATAATTCTTAATCTACTCATAGAAATAATTTTTTAATTTTAAAAAGGGTACAAAACATCAAATTATAATATTATAAAACAATACAAAGCTTATTTAGCTACAGAATCTAAAAAAATAACATTAATATTTGAAATATATAAATAAAAAAACCTGCTACTTAACTCATCAAGTAGCAGGTTTTAAATATAATAAATTATTCAGCGATACATCTTATCGGTGTCGCATTATTCTTATAATAGCCATCTATCATATCTAGCTGTGATTTATATTTGCTATCATATCTAACAGAAAACATAACTGCATCATTTGAACCAGCACTTGTAGATGTCCAATAAAATGGTCTAGCCATTAGCGTTCTAGATCCATCACCACTTTGTCTATAACCACTTACTGGCAAGTATAATACATCTTCAAATAAATATCCTTTATTATATAGATATTCATCATTAAAACTTCCAAGTTCCTCTTTTTTATTATATATCCATAAACCTTCAAACTCAGCTTTAGTTGGAACTCTAAATCCTGTAGGACATGGGTCTTTTGGACCTTTTGAACCATTCCATGCAGAACTACTAGCTACAGTCCCTCTAGGCCATGTCCCAGGATAGCTAATACTACTAGGAGGTGCAACTAACGCCTCATTAGTTCCCCATTGATAAAAATGTCCTATTAATTGTAATGAAGGAACTAAAGGTTCTAAATCTTCTTTAACACCCAAATTATGACATTTAAATACTTTCCATTCTGTCAAACTAACCTTGGCACCACAACATGAACAGTCTTGAATTCTTATTGATTTTGTAACTTTTCTTATATCTTTTGCATTATTTTTAAATACAGCAATAATAGTTACCTCTGCCAAATCATTATTTTTAATATACTCCCTAATATCATCTCTAAAAACAATTTTAAAATCTTTATTAACAACTGAAGTAGATGATATTACATTTTTATTATCATCTGCTATATAGAACTTTAATTCTGTATATGGAGTAGAGTGGTTAAATGTATATGTAAATGTATTTGAATTAACAAAATCATTATTACGACTCTCCAATGGTCCACAAGCAGGTGTAGCAGTCATTCTAACATCATAACACGCTTTACCACTAATGCTATATTGCCCAGTATTATCTGATGTAATCAAGCTAAAATCAGGATTAACTTGAATTGTAATTGTTGCTGTTGCAGATCCACCACACCCAGAAGCTGTTACACTTAAAGTATGAGTTCCAATAGTAGCTTGAGAGTAATTATAAGTAGCTTGATCTGCTCCTACAATTACTCCATCTAATTTCCATTGATAATTTGTAGCCCCAGCAGAGTTCGCAGTGAACTGCATTGCTTTACCTTCTGATAATTTTGCTCCATTGGGCGTAATATTTACAGAGTTTACAGGATTACATCCAGAATCTAATGTTACTTTTTTACTTAATGTGGTTTGACCACAACCATTTTTAGCCAACACTTTAATAGTTATTTCTTCAGGTACTGTTAATTTTGGATAAGTAATAGTTCCCACTGTTCCACTCGTAGAGACATATATTGGTATCTCAGTTACTCCGTCTGCGCGATAAGCACTCCATATATAACTATCTGCTGCAGGTGCAGATGTTACTGAATAGCTTTCTGTTTCTCCATAAATAACTTTATTATTTACGTCTCCTGGAGCCATAGACCAAGTCATCGAAATTGGAAAATTATTCTCAACAGTTATATCTGGAGAAAATTTACTCCAACAACCATTTGCACTTTTATAACGTACCTTATATCTGCCTAGATTAGTGGTGCTATAAGTTCCTGTATTAGCACCAGGAATTAGTTTTTCATTTTCATACCATTCGTAAGCATCTGCACCTTGTAAACCTGCTACTAATAATGCTGGAGCACCTCCACAAATAAATGCTTTTGTATCTCCATTATTAATATTAGTATTTCCTGATGCCGTAAAAGTAATATTTGTAGAAGGAGAGATAGTCGTATTTGGACAATTTACACCTCTATTACTTACTTCTACCGAAATAGAAATCTTATCTAAACCTGCTGGCACATTAAAAATATAATTTGCTTTACCAGATCTTCCCAAAGTATTCCCATTAACAAACCACTCATAAGATACCCCCTCTGGATAAGAAGAAGCATTAAGAACATCAAGTACTATACTACCATTAGCACAGAATACTTGTGATCCACTACCAGTTAATTCTTTACCATCAATAGACATCTTTGGTGTAGCAAGAGATACGCTCGAAGTAGTTTGATCCAATAATTGAACTTTATTACTTGAAGATGAAGAACATGTACCTTCACTAACAGCGGCAAACCATTCTCCTTCATTAGATGCACCAGAGACCTCTAATGGGTTGGCACCATTTCCAGTAGGTTTACCATTGTGATACCATATAACTGGATCACTAGTTTCTGCTCTCAATGAGACTTTACCACCACCACATAGAATACCACTATTTGTAGCTGTGATATACGGAGCTTTAGGCGCTTTCGTATTACTTGCTGCAACAGTTACTGTTGCTTCCTGACCACATCCGATTAATCCAGGATAAACAGTATAAGTTCCTGCACGTTTAATTTCATAGTAGCTTCCTGTATGTACTACAACTCCAGCATATGTCCAAATATAATTTGCTCCTACCTCAGCATTTTGTATATATGCAAAAGCACTTCCTCCATCACAAAGAGTAAGAGTACTAGCGTTTAAAATAGGATTTTGCAAATTAGGACAATCCGCTCCTTTTTGTGCAAAAATAAAATCTTGAAATTCACCAGAACAATTATTAACAACTCTAACAATTGCCGTTCTATTTTGACTACTATTATTGTCTATAAAAGAAACTGAAAAACCGGAAGTAATAGGATCAACATCTAAAGTAACATACGCATCTCCAGAAGTCAAATAAACTTGATAGGCTTGTCCAGAAGGCACTATACACTCTGGATTATCTTTTGGTGTATAGATACATTTACTTGTTGCATTAATAGCCTCAGAAATGGGTGGTTTAGAAGCATCATAATTTCCACAAGAAGACTCCAACTCAATGTTAGCAGTCCCTAAACATAAACTAACCCATTTAATATCATTCCAATACTCTATACAATCTGTTGTAGTATTATAAATCATTAAACCTTGATTTGAAACTGTACCACTTTTAGATATAAAACCAAGAGCATCACGCTCTACAGTAGTTAAATGTGGAAGACGTAACCCTCCTTTAGTTATAGCAGTAGATAATTCTAACACAGAGAAAGCTTCTGGTACAGTAGCTTCTCCGATAATTATCTGAGCTTTAGATTTCAAAGTAAACCCTAATGACATAATAAGGCAACAAAGAATAATTAATAAGTTTTTTCTTTTCATTTGCAATATATAATTTAAAACTAGATTAACACTTTTATTGATATTTTTTATTAATAAACAACTTGCCAAATATAATATTCTTTACTTAAAAAATTAAAAAAAGACTTTATTTTTGTTAAAAAATATAAAAAACAAATCATAACACATTATTTAACATAATTCTTACTCAAAAAACTTAACATAAAAACAACATAATATTATTAAAACTAAAAAAACTAATACGACAACTTAACTACAAATGATTTATTAAAAACATAATTAAAACAACTTATTCAATAAAAAGACATTTCAATAAAAGCACAATAAAACTCAAAGTATTATATATAAATTTGCATAATTATAAATTTTATTAAATGAGAAAATCACTACTATTAAGTTTATTATTAGTTACATTTCTATTTGTGGGATGTAATTCTAGCTCCAATAATTATTGGATTGACAACCCAACAGATAAACCAATAACCGTTTACATTGATAATATTTCATACGATATTCCAGCAAATACTAAAAAAGAAGTAAGTATTGAATATGGAAAACATCAACTAAAATACAATGGACAAGAGCTGACTTTTCACAATGGTGGCCGTGTAAATAGTACGCAAGCAATCATCAACCCTACACAAAGTAATTATGTTTTCTACAAACAAATCTTCATGGATCCTAATGATGAGAGAGCTACTGAAGAATTTGCAAATTGGGCAATAAAAACACAAAGTGATTCCCTGCGTTTAAAAATAAATGATAGCATCACAACTATTTTTGTCCCTTTTCAAGTTTCAAATAAACTTTTTATAGATAAACATGATTTTAATTGGACATATAATGTTGACGAGCCAATGCCAGAAGGAATAACACTATCAAGTCCTATAGTAACAAGTAGAAACCGACAGCTAAAGAATGATCCTAATTACAAAGCAGGAAAGTTTCAAGAAGCAATCTATAAAATATATAGAGAACAAGATTTTAAAGATTATTTAAAACAATTTGGCGATGATAATATTGAGTTTTTAGAAACTAAAGCTCCTTATAATGAACTACCTAAGACTAAAATAGTTCTAACTAAAATACATAACATCCAAGATACTGAATACCAAGAAGCTTTACAAAAACATATTGCCGTTTTTAACGAATGGTTAAACGACAAAGGTTCAAACTCAACTAAGGGGTCTAAAGAAGTACTGATGGGTAATAAATTACGTGAATTAAAATCTGAATATTTGAAGAAATACCCAAAAGATTATTCTTTCAATGATGCAGTTAATGAATATGATGATCAAAAACAACCTTTTCTTTTATACCAATTAAATATTATTGAGTAGAAATAGGTAATAAATTAAAAGAGCGAAAGAGGAGTTAGATCAATAATTCTCATTCGCTTTCTTTTTTGAATACATATTATAAAGTAAATTAGCTGCTTATAGAAACAATTATATTATTCATAGACAATGATTAAACAATTACTTTTGAATTCTTTATTATTTTTTACCATTTTTAGTTACGGACAAGCCCATCCTGAACCAATTCTAAATGCGTACGAAATCATCTATGTAAATAATAAAGAATACGGTAAGCAACTCTTTATGTCTAATGTCAACTTGTATTATTCTGACGAAGGTAAGTTCTTTCAGTTAGATGGGTACCTCAATAATGGTGATAAAAAAGACATTATTTTTAAATACAGTTTTACTGAAAATGGTAAAGACTACTTCAATTTCTTCAATAGTGATTATGAATTTTTAAATGACGAAGAAAAAGGTACTTTTATCTTTAAATCATTGCCAAAACCCGTTAAAAACAGCAATGATACAATGTATAGAGAATTTCATATTGAAGCAATATAAATCGCTTTTCACTTATCTAATTATACTTCTATTATTAGCAGAATAATCTATTAAATAGTTTATATATTATACTTCACTTGATTTAGTTTAATTGCTAGCATATCTTATTTTGTTATTGTCCTAATGACTTTCCTCTATCATCAACTATCAAATCTTTGAGAAAGTATACAAACATTACTTCTCCATTTAAATCAGAAAACAGCTTACTTCACAAAACCATCATAACTATTTATCGATATTAATTAGTATGAAACACTCTCAATACTAAAAATTCAAACTACTTACACAAAAAAACTTAACATTTACCCTTACTTTCTTCACACAACGATAAAACACAAATACTTATAATACAATTAATTAAAAAAACAACAACTTAAATAAAAAAGACAAAGCCTACTTTTTTTAAGTTTTTATTCACATTTTTTAATACATAAGTTATAGATGTATTAAATTTTTTGTTACATTTGACATACATAAGATACTTAAGTATGAAAAAGCAACAACAATTATATAAAGGTAGTCTCAATGCTATTATTATGAAGCTACTTGAGCAGAACGGCAGAATGTATGGTTATGAAATTACACAAAAAGTAAAAGAAGTAACAATTGGTGAGATGAATCTAACTGAAGGAGCACTATACCCTGCTCTTCATAAATTAGAAGCAGATGGTTTCTTAGATGTAGAAATGGAGCGCGTAGATGGTCGTGTAAGAAAGTATTATAAGCTTACTGAATCAGGTATTAAAGAAACAGATACCAAAATGGAAGAACTGGAAAACTTTATTAGAAACATGCAAAACATCGTTAACCTTAAATTGACGTAAAATTAAATACTCTTTTTACAATGAATCAATTAAATATATTAACAAAAGATCAGATAAAAGTTATACTTAAACAGGTAGAACGATATGATATAAAATATGATTACTTAAATGATGAAATAGCAGATCATATCATTTGCGAGATTGAAGATGCTGTGTCTCTATATAATATGAATTTTGAAAACGCATTAATATATATATTTGACAAATGGGATCCTTTACTAAAACCAAATAAGAAATCTAAAAAGGATTTTCTATTGAAAGCTAACATAAAATCCAAATATAACAAAGTACCAGCTTTTATTTCTAAAACATGGGAGAAAAAAGATGACTATCGCTGGAGAATTGCTGGGCTTTTCACCTCTTTACTAGCTCTACTATTTTTGTTCTATAAACCTATTTCAAAAATTCAAGACGATATCGTCACTTTTTTCACTGTTTCAGTTATTACTTTAGGTTTATTATTGACTATTAGAATGTATCTGTTTTATAGAAAAAAAGCTTCATATAGAGCTACATATTTACGTAAAAACCTTATTAATTGTGGTATTACATTATTTTGTCTATTACTTTTAATAAGTGCTTCTACTTACGAAAGTTTTAAAACAAATAGCCCTATACAAGCACCAGGCTTATTAATATCATTAATTACTTCTTACCAATTTTTAGTAGTCTTATGCATGTACTACGAAAGCTTTAAACAACTAAGAAAAAAAATTGCATAACTATAAAAGGTATTAAGTATGGAACGATTAAATCTTGAACAAATAAAGCAAGTTGAGAATTTCTTAATCGATTACTATCAAATAAAATTTGATGATATTCGCGATGAAGTTTTAGACCATATTGCTTCTGAAATAGAAGACAAAATGACAAATGGCATTGCCTATGAAGCGGCTTTTAAACAAACCTTTAATAAATGGAACAAAGAACTAACTCCTCATTTGTGGATAAGATATAATCATGTTCCTCGCTTTATAGCCAAAAAGTGGTATAAAAGAGATGTACTTTGTTTTCTTTTAGCGATAAGTATTGGACTATGTGGTCATTATTTATTAAGTGAATATATAACTGATTATGGTATTGCTCAAATTACATTTAAAAGCATAGGCATCTTTAATATTATCATTAGTATTCTTTTGTATTTCAAATGCAAAAACATACAAAATTACAGAATGCAATTCATAAAAAAAGAAGCTATTAATTATGGACTAATTCCCTTATTTATACTAGGCTTATTCTGGACATCAGATACTAATTATAAAATGATTCCAATGGTCTTAATATTTGCTATTTACCAGAGCTACCTTTTTCTTGAAGCTTGCAAGATAAAAGAATACCAAAAAGTTTAATGATATATAAAACTTAATTGCTATGAAAAAACTAACTATAAAACAGCTAGGGATATTAAGACAGTCATTAGCTGATTGTAATGTACAATATATCGAGATTATTGATGAGATAGTTGACCATATAGCAAGTGATATTGAGCATTTATGTGCCACAGAACCAACTTTAAACTTTAATAGTGCTAAAAGAATAGTTTTTAATAAATGGGATAAGTCCAAAACTTTAAAACTATTAGTTAAACAAAAAAGACGTAATAAATATAAAGAATATAAAAAACTTGCTTGGAGAGGGCTACTTGATTACTTCACCTTTCCGAAAATAATATTCTCATTAGCTTTAGTCTTAGTATTTTTTAGCATTACTTTATTTTGCAGTCCCCTACTATTTAAAATTATCAATATTGCTTTCTTAATTCTTCCTACAATACTTGCAGTTCGCTTACAAAAAAAACTAAAATATATAAATGAGAAAAAAAGCATCTATCTAATAGATGAGACATTCAATCGCACAATAATATTATTAACAACATCAACAACAGGTATTTATATAAATATTTTACTAGAAATAAGCTTTATAACATCCGTAGGACAAATGATATTTTGGAGTTTAATTAGTACTTATACCATTTTATCATGTATTGTTATTGATAGAGTACTATTCATAATAGCCTATAACGAAAAGAAAAATTACCTCACAGCATAGTTTCCATATTGTAAAAAACAAACGAATGATTATGAAAAAACTAACCAACCAAGAAATAAAGGTATTGCATCAGTTTGTACAAAAGCACTATGTTGAATATTACGATGTAGAAGTAGAACTTGTCGACCATTTAGCAAATGGAATTGAAAAGCAATGGGAAGAGGACAATCAGCTACCATTTGAACAAGCATTAAACATAGAGTTTAAAAAGTTTGGAATATTTGGATTTAGTGATTTGGTTTCAATGAAAACACAAAATATCACCCTTTCCTATATCAAAATATTATTACGTGAGCTTAAGAAGTTCTTTTCATGGTATAAAATTTTAATAACAATTGCTCTTTTTGGTGTTATATACATTAGTATGCACTATCTGTCACAAAACTTTGCAGTTCGAGATATTGGAGATGTATTTATAGTTTGTGTTTTTATTTTCATGATTTCATGGCTACTGTACAATTATATACAAACAAAAAAAGAAGCTAAAAATGAAAACAAAAGGTGGCTATTGAATAAAGTTAAAAGTCAATTTATAGCTTTTCCAACAATAATGTTTTTTGTTTATTTCAGATTCTTTTTTTCAATTATGCATCAATCAATTTTTACAATTTCACTATTAATGCTAATTACTTTATTATGGGGCTTTTTAAGCATAAGCTTTATATCACCTTTAATTGATAAAGAAAAAGAAAAAATTAAACGACGATTAATTACCTAATTGCTATGAAAAAACTAACCAACCAAGAAATAGAGGTATTGCATCAGTTTGTACAAAAGCACTATGTTGAATATTACGATGTAGAAGTAGAACTTGTCGACCATTTAGCAAATGGAATTGAAAAGCAATGGGAAGAGGACAATCAGCTACCATTTGAACAAGCATTAAACATAGAGTTCAAAAAGTTTGGAATATTTGGATTTAGTGAGATTGTAGAGAAAAAAGAAAAACAATTATCTTGGTATTATTACAAAGAGTTATTCAAAGCTATTGGAAATTATTTTTCATCCCCTAAAATAATATGCATTGTAGCCTTACTCTCAATGCTATTCTTAATTGGAATAAAATTCCCAAATGATTCCTCTCAAATTTATATAGCTATTTTAATAGTAATTTCTATTTTACATTTGGGTTATGGTATTCATTGGTATTATTCTATAAAAAAGAAAGCAAAGGTAATTCCAAAAAAATTTCTCTTATTCAAAATTGCATTGCAAGGGTTCAGTATACCTTTCATTGGTTGTATTTATCCACTAGTAAACTTGCTTTTTGTAATACTTGAACGACAATTACGACTTAATCAAATAATTATCTACTCCGTGGTTATACTATTTTTTGGACTTTGGACGTTTGTAAATATAGTAGTATTTAAACCACTAATAACTAAACATTTAAACCAAACACTATTATCTTATAAATTCACCTAAATACAGTATTATGATTACACTTATTACTAAGTTGGCAACCTGCGTAATCAACTTAATTTTGTCGATGTTTTAAATATCACTAAATCTCTTGAACATGTTGTGTTATGTCCAAGAGATTTTTTTATTAATTCACTTTCTTCATAAGCAGTTTATCCTATCAGTTGTTTTTTAATATCCTAAAAAAACTTACTTTAGCACCTAATTATTAATATTATTTAACGACACAATGAAAACAGTAACTTTAAATCACATACATGAGAATTTAGGAGCAAAAATGGTTCCTTTTGCAGGCTTCTCAATGCCTGTACAATATGAAGGTGTTAATGCAGAACACGAAACAGTAAGAAATGGTGTTGGGGTATTTGATGTTTCTCACATGGGAATCTTTAAAATTTCTGGACCTAATGCATTAAGCTTAATTCAAAAAGTTACTTCAAATGATGCATCAACTCTAGTAGACGGTAAAGCACAATACTGCTATTTTCCTAATGAAAAAGGAGGAGTAATTGATGATATTATTACTTATAAAGTTAAAGATAATGAATACCTAATGGTAGTAAATGCTTCTAATATTGAAAAAGATTGGAACTGGATTACTAATCATAATGATGTAAATGCAACTTTAGAAAACTTATCAGATGGTTATTCAATTTTAGCTATTCAAGGTCCTAAAGCAATAGAAGCTATGCAAAGCTTAACTTCTGTAAACTTAGCTGACATTAAATTCTACAACTTTGTAATCGATACTTTTGCAGGTATACAAAATGTTGTTATTTCAGCTACTGGTTATACAGGTTCAGGAGGTTTTGAGGTATATGTTAAGAATGAAGATATAGAAACTGTTTGGAATAAAGTATTTGAAGCAGGTGCAAATTGGGGAATAAAACCTATAGGATTAGCAGCTAGAGATACATTGCGCTTAGAAATGGGATACTGTCTTTATGGAAATGAGCTAACTGATGAGACTTCACCTCTAGAAGCTGGTCTAGGTTGGGTTACTAAATTCACTAAAGATTTTATTAGTTCTGATATTTTAAAAGCTCAAAAAGAAGCAGGACTTAAAAATAAATTAGTTGGTTTTGAACTAATTGGAAAAGGTATTCCAAGACATGACTACGAAATCGTAGATGCAGAAGGCAACGTAATTGGAAAAGTAACCTCTGGTACTCAATCACCTTCATTAGGCAAAGGAATTGGTATGGGATATGTTCCAGTAGAATACGCAACAGAAGGTAGTACTATTTATATTCGCATTCGTAAAAATGATGTTGAAGCAAAAGTGATAAAAACACCTTTTTATAAAAAATAATCAAAGAGGATGGGAGTTTAAAAATAAGCTCCCATTTTTTTTATGATATATTTGAATAATACTATATTTTTGCACAAACAAAATTAAGTAACAATTATTATGGGAAGAGCGTTTGAATTTAGAAAAGGACGTAAGCTAAAACGTTGGTCTGCTATGGCAAAAACGTTTACAAGAATCGGTAAGGACATTGTAATGGCTGTTAAAGAAGGTGGACCTAACCCAGAATCTAACTCTCGTCTGCGCGCTGTTATACAAAATGCTAAGGCAGCTAATATGCCTAAAGATAACGTAGAACGTGCTATAAAACGTGCTACTGATAAAGATACTGAAAATTATAAAGAAGTAATATTCGAAGGATATGGTCCGCACGGAATCGCTTTCCTTATTGAATGTGCTACTGATAATAACAACAGAACAGTAGCAAACATTAGAAGTTACTTCAACAAATGCAATGGTACTTTAGGTACTTCAGGATCGGTTGAATTCATGTTTGATCATACTTGTAACTTTAGAATACCTTTTGATCCAAATAGAGATTTAGAAGAATTTGAATTAGAGTTAATTGATTTTGGTATTGATGAAATATTCGAAGATGAAGATGGAGAAGGTGTAATGATTTATGCTCCATTTGAAAGTTTTGGTGCGATACAAAAAGAACTAGAAAGCAGAGGAATAGAAATATTATCTTCAGGATTTGATCGAATTCCACAAGTTACTAAAGAACTTAGTGAAGAAGAACAAGCTGATGTAGATAAATTACTAGAAAAAATAGAGGAAGATGATGACGTACAAAGTGTATTTACTACAATGGCGTAATTAACTTACCTTAATAAAAATGAATAAAAGGGCTATTTCATAATGTGAAGTAGCCCTTTTCTTATTAATTCTTCAAACATCACTATTTTTACTATTTTTGCTAAAAAAATCATTATGAAATGGGAAGGCCGTAGAGAAAGTAAAAACGTAACTGATAGCAGAGGTAAATCTGCTGCAGGTAAAACTGCCCTTGGTGGTGGATTAGTTGGAATAATTGCAGTTTTGCTTTATTTATTTGGAGGTGAAACAGGAAAGCAAATTGCACCTGTTATTGAACAAATAGGTGCCGGGCAACAAACAGAACAAGTTGAAACAAGACAATTATCCCAAGAAGAACAACAAATGGGTAAAATGGTTGCTGTTTTATTTGCAGATACTGAAGATGTATGGCATAAAATCTTTCAAGAAAATGGAATGCAATATCGCGAACCTAAAATGGAACTTTTTGATGATCGAGTGAATACAAAATGTGGAAGTGCTACTGCTGATGTAGGTCCTTTTTATTGTCCAGCTGATGAGACCGTTTATATGGATTTACGCTTTTTTGAAGAATTGCACAATCGATTTGGAGCAGAGCGTGGTAACTTTGCTATTGCTTATGTTATTGCCCATGAAGTAGGTCACCATGTTCAAACGCTATTAGGAACAAATAGCAAGGTGCATCAACTACAACAAGGCAAAAGTAAAAAAGAAGCAAATAAGTTATCTGTAGGCCTAGAATTACAAGCTGATTTCTATGCAGGTGTTTGGGCAAAACACAATCAAAAATATCTAGAGCCAAAAGATATAGACATTGCCTTAAGCGCAGCTCAAGCAGTTGGTGATGATGCTATACAAAAAAGAGTATCGGGACAAGTAAATCCAGATTCATTTACACACGGTACATCTAAACAGCGTAAAGAGTGGTTTATGAAAGGATTTAACACTGGTGACATCAAGCAAGGAAACACTTTTGATAATTTAAAATAAACATTAAAAAATACTAGAATAATTCTAGTTTTCTACTATGAATAAAACAAATGAACAATTAAAGGAAATAAAGGAAAATGGCATAAATATTACAACAGCTAATGTGATGTCCGAAGCCTTTATTTACTACAAAAAAACATTCTTTTCAGCATCTGCAGGTTTAATGCTAATTACCTTCTTAGCTTCTTTTTTAATATCTTCTATTTTGGTAAAAGTATATGGAGAAAATACAGAAGCTGTTTTAAAAGAATTACAAAGTTTTAATCCTTTTACACTTTCTTTAAAAGGGATGGGTATTTATCTACTTGTAATGACAATCTTTACTGCAATTACAAGCGTTTTTTCTGCTGGTTTTATAAAAATGTCAGCAAATGCTTATGTTGGAAAGCGTTCAAGTATGTTTGTTGCATTTAAATACTTTGCTTCTATAAGAGGACTCTATGTATTTATTGCGCAATTTGTAGTTTCTATATTGTTCTCTTCTATTATATTTTTATTACAGTCAGAAGGACTTAATCTTGTAGCTATGGCTATTAATTGGTTAATAAATACACTAATTATTTTTAGTACACCATTAATTATATTTGGCAAACAGTCTCCTTTTGTTGCTCTAAAAAATAGTATTCAAGTAGTTAATAAACAGCCTTTAGCTATTATTTTCACTCTATTACTAAACTATTTTTTGGTAGGCGCAGGACTATTGATATTCTTAGTTGGAATATTTTTTACACTTCCCTACTTGTTCTGTATTATATTCACTTTATATAGACAAACGATAGGTTATTATCCGGAAGAAGAAAAATAATACAAAAAAAGGTTGAGCAATTTGCTCGACCTTTTTTTATATTTTCTAGTTGTACTAGCCTAACCAACCTTCCCTATCTAAACTTCTGTATTGGATTGCCTCCCCTATATGTTGTGCAGATATTTGAGCTTGATTATCTAAATCAGCTATTGTTCTAGCTACTTTAAGAATTCTGTCATAAGCCCTTGCTGATAAATTTAAACGCTCCATAGCTGTCTTTAGTAATTTTAATGACACTTCATCCAATGCACAATATTTACGTATTAAAGGGGACGTCATCTGTGCATTATAATGAATACCATTGTTATCGCTAAACCTTAATTGTTGAATCTAACGAGCATCAATAACTCGCTCTCTAATAGCTTTACTAGGTTCTGCCAATTGTTTTTCAGATAATTTTTCAAAAGGAACAGGGTTTACCTCAATATGAATATCAATTCTATCCAGCAAAGGTCCAGATATCTTATTTATATATCTTTGCATATCTGCTTGTGAGGGACGCATCGGAGCATCTGGATCATTAAAATATCCACTCTGACTCGGATTCATACTTGCCACAAGCATAAAAGATGAAGGATAAGTAATGGTGAATTTAGCACGAGAAATTGTTACTTCACGGTCTTCTAAAGGTTGTCTCATTACTTCCAATACTTCTCTTTTAAATTCGGGTAGTTCATCAAGAAATAATACACCATTGTGAGCTAGTGATATTTCACCAGGCTGAGGATAACTCCCTCCTCCTACTAAAGAAACAGAGGACGCTGTATGGTGAGGATTGCGAAAGGGTCTGCTTTTCATTAATCCACAATCTTTAGCTTTACCTACTACACTGTGTATCTTTGTGGTTTCTAATGCTTCATCTAAAGTCATAGGTGGTAAAATACTAGCTAATCTTTTCGCCAACATTGTTTTTCTTGAACCTGGTGGTCCAATCAAGATTATGTTATGTCCACCAGCTGCAGCAATCTCCATAGCGCGTTTAATGCTCTCTTGCCCCTTTACATCCTTAAAATCTATATCACAATCTTCAGTATTTTCATTAAAGAATTTTTCAAAATCAATATAAAATGGCTCTAACTGTATTTTTCCTTCCAAGAAATCTATCACTTCTTTTATATTTTCGACCCCATATACGTCTAACCCTTCCACTATTGCTGCTTCCCTCTGGTTCTCTTTAGGTATAAACACCCCTTTAAATCCTTCTTCTTTAGCTTTTATAGCAATGGGCAAAGCACCATTTATACACTGAACACTTCCATCTAATGATAATTCTCCCATAATTATATATTTATCTACTTCTTTAACAGGAGTTATTTGATTGGAAGCAATAAGAATACCTATTGCTAATGTTAAATCATATGCTGAACCTTCTTTTCGCAAATTTGCAGGTGCTAAATTGATTGTTATCTTTTTACCTGGTAGTTTATATCCTGTATTTTTCAAGGCTGCAGCGATGCGATAACTACTTTCTTTAATTGCATTATCAGGTAATCCTACTAGATGATATCCAATGCCTGAATCAATATGTACTTCTACTGTGATAGTAGTGGCTTCTATTCCAAATACTGCACTCCCAAATACTTTTGTTAACATAAATTTCTATAATTAGCTTAAAAGACAAAATAAATGTGAACAAAGTGATACATTTTACTAAAGTTCTATAATTCCACAATATCCACAGTGTAGAACGCCTCCACGAAAAGCAACACTTTTTCAAAACCTAAATTAGCGTTACTTTTGCAGAGAAAAAATTATTACAAACAGCAAAAACAAGCTTAAATTTCTAAATTTCAAATATTTACACACAATTCTTTATAGATTTATTTACCTCAAAACATACTTTGGCACTTATATTGAATTAGACTTAGAGTAGAAATTTTTTCTCACCTTCACACATTAAAGTATTTAATAAATATGATTACAAATAAAAAAACAGTTTTAGTAGCTATTTCAGCATTGATAATGATTGGAACTTTAATAGGTATCAATAGCTGTAACATTGGTTCTTCTAAAACACTCGATCCTAAAGAAAATGCATTAGCATTACCTATAATTAAAGTAGACACTGCTACTGCTATAACAGTGAAAGATTACATTGGAAATATAGAAGGTAAAGTAAACGTTGAGATCCGTCCACAAGTGGAAGGAATACTTGACAAAATTTTCATAGATGAAGGTTCTTTTGTAAAAGAAGGACAACCTCTATTTCAAGTTAACCCTCAACCTTACCAAGAGATATTAAACAATATGATTGCTACTGAAAATGTAGAAAAAGCTAAACTTAAAAATGCTAAACTAGAGATTGATCGTTTAAAACCTCTTATTGATAATGAAGTAATCGCTGAAGTACAATTAGAAACAGCTAAATCAAACTATGAGATTGCTAGAGCTTCCTTAGCTAAAGCATCAGCAGCTGTTGCTAGTGCTCAAATTAATTTAGATTATACAACTATCAAAGCACCAGTAAGTGGATATATTGGAAGAATCCCAAAGCGTATAGGTAACTTAGTTTCAAAAAGTGACAAAGAACCATTAACTGTATTGTCAGACGTTAGTGAAGTATATGTTTATTTTGGAATGAGTGAATCTGATTTCTTATATTTCAGCAAAGACAAAAAACCAGATAGCACAAATATTACTTCATCTGGGCAAATTCTTCCTGAGGTAACTTTAATATTAGCAGATGGACATGAATATGCTGAAAAGGGTAAAGTAGATATGGTCAATGGACAAGTAAATAGAAATACTGGTTCTATTTCTTTACGTGCTTCTTTTCCTAACTCAAAAGACGTGATGAGATCAGGAAACACTGGTACTGTAAAATTAAAAGAAACCAAACCTAGTGTAATTCTTATTCCACAAGAAGTTACCACTTCTATACAAGACAAAACATTTGTATATATACTTGATAATCAAGATAAAGTAAAACTACAATCTATTGAATTAGATGGCGTTTCTGGCAGTAACTTTATTGTTATTGAAGGTTTAAACGTAGGAGACCGCGTAATTAAAACAGGCTTCGACAAATTAACTGAAGGGATGTATGTAAAACCTATAAAATAATTAATGCCTCTACTTTATTTGAAAAAAAGAAAGAACAAGTATAAACTCACCTTGCAAAAAAAGATATTATGTTAAAAACCATCATAAACCGTCCCATACTAGCGACTGTAATATCGATTATGTTCGTATTATTAGGGTTAGTTGGGTTAACATTATTACCAATTACACGTTTCCCTGAAATTGCTCCACCGAGTGTAACAGTTTCAACTTCATACCCTGGAGCTAACGCTGAGACTGTAGCACAGAGTGTATTATTACCTATTGAAGAATCAATCAATGGTGTTGATAATATGACCTATATTAGTTCAAAAGCAAGTAATAGTGGTTCGGGTACGATTAACGTTTTTTTTAAAGCAGGAACTGACCCAGATCAAGCAGCAGTAAACGTACAAAACCGTGTAAGTAAAGCGGCAAGTGATTTGCCATCAGAAGTAAACGAAAATGGGATCTCTGTTACTCCTCGTCAGAGTGGTAATATTATGACGATTAACTTCTATAGTGATCACCCAGAAGAAATCTATGACGAGACATTCTTACAGGCTTATACACAGATTAATATCAACCGTGAATTACTTCGTGTACCTGGTGTTGCATCAGTAGGGCGTATTGGAGCACGTGATTACTCAATGAGAACTTGGTTAAACCCAGAAAAGTTAGCTTTATATAACTTAACTCCTCAAGATGTAATTGCGGCAATAAAAGATCAAAACTTTGAAATTGCCCCTGGTAATTTCGGTGAGACTTCTGAAGAAGCATTTGAAACGGCATTAAAACACAAAGGTAGATTCAGTCTTCCGGAGGAATATGAAAATATAGTGATCAAGACGAATGTTGACGGTTCAGTCTTGATGTTAAAAGATGTTGCTAGAGTTGAATTCGGAGCGTCCAATGTAGGTAGTGATAATAGTGTAAACGGTTATCCTGGTCTTACAATGAATATTACACAGACAGCAGGTTCTAATGCTAGGGATATTGATATTGCGGTTAGAAAAGTATTAGAACGAGTTTCTACATCTTTTCCTAAAGGAATACATTATGAAATCAGTTACTCTGTAAAAGATCAAATTGACGAATCAATTAGTCAAGTAAGAAGTACTTTATTTGAAGCATTCTTTCTAGTATTCATCATCGTTTACTTATTCTTACAAGACTTTAGATCTACAATTATCCCAGCTATTGCTATTCCAATTTCATTGGTTGGTACATTATTTTTCATGTATCTAATGGGATTCTCTATAAACGTTCTTACAATGTTCGCTTTAGTGCTAGCCATTGGTATTGTGGTGGATGATGCTATTGTAGTGGTAGAGGCCATACATGAAAAAATGCATCAGACGGGTATGAAAGCTAAAGAAGCAACGATTTCTACCATGAGTGAAATTACTAGAGCGATTATTTCTATTACTTTAGTAATGTCAGCAGTATTCTTACCTGTTGGATTTATGGAAGGGCCTGCGGGAATATTCTATAAACAGTTTGCTTATACATTAGCATTTGCTATTTTAATTTCAGCTGTAAATGCATTAACATTAAGTCCTGCATTATGTGCCTTGTTTCTAAAACAACCATCTGGTGATGAATATGTAGCCAATAAAAATAAAAATGTAGTACAACGCGTTAGTGGAAAATTCTTTTTCTCTTTCAATACTGCATTTGATGCGTTTACAAATAAATATGTAGCAACAATAAAAAAATTAATACAAAACAAAAAAGTTGCTATTTCAGGTTTAGCTTTAATAATTGGTATAGGAGTATTCTTTTTATACAAAACACCATCTGCTTTTATACCAAGAGAAGATGACAGTTTCATTACATACTCTTTAGCGATGCCTCCAGGTGCATCATTAGCACGTACAAAAGTGGTATTAGCTAAAGCAGACAGTATTTTAAAACAAAGAACGGATATTGAAGGGATGACAGCTATATCTGGTTATAATACAATCGACGGTAATGCGAGTCCTTCTTTTGCAGTAGGTTATATTAACTTAAAACCTTATAAACAAAGAGGAAAAACAAAGAATATTGACAAGATTATATCTGATATTCAGACTGATTTATCACAAATAAATGAAGCTACTTTTAACGTATTTCCTAGACCTACTATTCAAGGTTTTGGTGACTTTGGTGGAATAGAATTTGTATTGCAAGATCGAATGGGAGGTGGTTTTGATGAATTTAGTAAAACTGCAGATGAAGTGATTAAAGAATTAAACGATCGCCCTGAGATAGACAATGCGTTTACTTCTTTTAAAGCTAACTTTCCCCAATACCTATTAGAAATTGATTACGTTAAGGCAAAGTCTCTTGGTGTTAGTGCTAAAGAGTTAATGACTACAATCAAAAACTATTATGGTCGTGTAAAAGCGGGTGATTTCAATCGTTTTGGACGTACTTACAGAGTATATATGCAAGCTGATATTGAGTATAGAGAAAATCCTCAATCCTTTAAATCCATTTATGTTAAGAATAAAGATGGTGAAATGCTACCTGCAAATACATTAGTAAAACTGAAAAAAGTATTGGGTCCACAAACAGTTACAAGATATAACTTATACAATGCTATTTCAGTAAAAGCAAATCCTGCTCAAGGTTATAGTACTGGAGATGCAATGAAAGCAATAGAAGAAGTAACTTCTAAAATGCCTGGTAACTATTCATATGAATTTACAGGAATGTCATTAGAAGAAAAAGATTCAGGTAATCAAGCAATAATGATTTTTGCGTTGAGTATTATCTTCGTTTACTTTCTACTATGTGCTCAATACGAAAGTTATTTATTACCAGTTGCTATTTTATTAACTGTACCTACTGGTTTATTAGGGGTAGCTTTATTTGTCAACTTGGCAGGGCTACAAAACAATATTTATGTTCAGGTAGGATTGATTATGTTAATTGGATTACTTGCAAAAAATGCCATTCTTATTGTAGAATTTGCCTTGCAACAGCGACGTACAGGATTGTCGATATTTGATGCAGCGATAGAAGGTGCTAAAATGCGTTTAAGACCAATTTTAATGACCTCTTTTGCATTCGTCGCAGGATTAATACCTTTGATGTTTACGGTAGGACCATCGGCTCAAGGTAACCATTCGATTAGTTTTAGTGCTGCAGGAGGTATGATTTTCGGAGTGATCACGGGAATATTTATTATTCCAGTACTATTCTTCATCTTCCAAACTTGGGATGAGAAACTAAAGGCTAAAATTACTAACGATTAAGACTATAAAAATGAAAAGCTCAAAAAGAATATTAACATATACATTTTATACTTCATTGGTATCAGGAGCAATACTATTAAACTCTTGTGCCCCCCAATCGAATTATAAAGCTCCAAAACTAGATATTCCTGACTCTTACAGAGGTCAGGATACACTAGGAGCAGAAAATGATTCTGTTGGAATAGCAGATATTGATTGGAAGACTTTCTTTGAGGACGAACAATTAATTACATTAATAGAAAAAGGACTAGAACATAACTTTGATTTGCAAGATGCTATCAAGAATATTGAAATAGCTGATCAGAAAGCACGACAAGCAAAGCTAGAGTGGCTCCCTTCTCTTGGCCTAGAAGCAGGAAATGTAAGTTACCAATATAGATCTAAAAATTATTATGGATCACCTGCATCTAAATATTACGAGCATAAAGGAAAAGATGCACCTGAAAATATGTATGTCAATTCTGCACAATATACTTCTACATTGGGGTTAAGCTGGGAATTAGACATTTGGGGTAAAATAAGAAGTCAAAGTGCTGCTGCTTTAGCTGAATACTTAAAAACGCATGAAGCAAGAAAAGCTGTACAAACAGAGTTAATTACGCAAATTGCAGAAGGATATTACAATTTACTGTTGCTTGATGCACAAATGGAAGTTGCTGAAACTAACTACGAATTGACAAAGAATACATTGAAGATTGTACAGCTACAAAGAGATGCTGGTCAAATTACCTCTTTAGCGATTCAACAAACAAAAAACCAGATGTTAGTTGCTAAAGCATTAATACCTTCTTTAAAACAGCAAATTGCAGCTCAAGAAAATGCGTTATCATTGTTAACAGGTCAACTTCCTAATAATATTGAACGAAACGCAAAACTTGCAGATGTAAGAATTAATGAAACCTTGACTACTGGTGTTCCACTTTATATGCTAAGCCAAAGACCAGATGTCCAAGCTGCTGAATTAGATTTAAAAGCTAAAAATGCTATAGTTGGAGTAACACAGACAAGCAGATATCCTTCTCTATCCATTGATGTAGCAGGTGGATTAAATAGTATGCTAGGTGAAAATTGGTTTAACATACCTGGTTCATTATTTGGAAGTGTGGTAGGAAAATTAGCAGCTCCTATCTTTAATAAAAGAAAACTAAAAACTGATTTTGAAGTTGCAAAAATAGAGCGTACACAAGCGGAGATTGATTTACAAAGAACTGTTTATACTGCTATAACAGAAGTAACTGATGCATTAGTGGAATCAAATACTGTAGATGAACAAATTGAAATAGCAGAAGAACAAGTATCTACTTCTAGATTAGGGGTAAAACAGTCAAACTTGCTTTTTAATAGTGGATATGCAACTTATATAGAGGTAATTAATGCACAAAAAAATATGCTTGATAGTGAGTTAAATTTAAACAAATTCAAGCAAAACAAACTCCTTTCAAGAGTGAAATTATACAAAGCTCTTGGAGGAGGATGGAAATAAAAAACAATACTATAATAGATAGATTAAGAGTTTCTCTCAATTCTCTCAATCAACTAACAGCCAAATTATTATAGTGTTGCTAAATAGCCAAACTCTCAAACAACAAAACACGCCAAAAAAGGCTGCCGTAGGGCAGCCTTTTTCACAGTAAAGAACTCAAAATAGCCTAATTTATTCACCTATCCCTTTTACAATTACTTAGGCATTAATTGACAAAAACCAAAAAAAACAAATTTTTCTTAAACACTCTATATAATACAATGGTCTTAATTATTGTAAAGCAATATAATCACTAATTAGACCTAAATCATAATACTGATATTTTCTATCATCCCCTTTTCCAATAAACAATCCTCTTGAAAACTTCCCACCAAAATTCTTTAGTGAAATTGCAAAGTCATTACTTTGTTTAGTCAATAAATATAGCTCTTCCAATAGTTTAAACTTTATATCTTTTCCTTTTTCACCCTTGCCTTCCTTAGCATAAAATAGGAATGTATTATTATTAACATTTGAAAGTAGTAAATAATCATTTTCACGATTAACAAACTTCATATTTCCAATCTCAAAATCAAATTTATCAATAAGAGTAACATTAGACTTTTCATCTATAATATCTGGTGAGGCAGTATGCCTTTTTATTTCCGTTCCGTTATCGCAATAATAAACATAGCCATCCTTTTCATTTACACTAATAGAGACATTTTTATTATTACTAATATGTTGACCAAACTTTCTTATATACTTTCCTTCTACACTGCCTCTTCCATTATCGATAAGTTCATATTGTCGAAAATATTCATTTTGATTATTAGTTTTACTTGCTACCAATACATACTGCTTTACATTTCCTACTGTATCAATATCTTTAAATAAACTTAAGTCGAATAAGACTTCTGATTTTCCCTCATTATCAAAAACATCAATCCCTCTTACATCAATAGGTATCAAATCTGGTAAGCTAAATACTCTTACTTTTTTTCGCTCAAGCTCACCTATAACAACAATATCAATAACTTGATTATCCAATATAAAATCATAAGCTATATCAATACTATTTGCTTTCTTTAGTCCTAAGTGCTTATTAACTAATTTGCCATCTAGATCGTAAACATATAAGCCTCCTTCATCACTTCCTATAATCAAACTTTTGCTAAAATCTGCTTTGTTCTCCCAAATAGCAACTCCTTTAGCTTTTTTAAATGTAGACTCAGAAGAAAAAACGGGATGTATCCTCTCTTCATTTAAACCAATAAGACGTTGGCTACAAGCGTAAAAAACTAGAATAATGCTTACAAATACTACTACTCTTAAAATTGCACCTTTGAACATATACAGCTTGTATGTTAATTATCATTTCTACCTATGACAAAATTAAATTACTATCGAGCATTTAAGGTTACCAGACTTTTAAGTATGTGTAAAGTTTTCTTTTACTTTTATCCTTTTATCAATAAGCTAAGTAACTTAATTATTAAGGCCATCTTGATTTTTGTAAAAGTATAGAAAGGGGACAGAAATTTGTATCGCTAAATAAACAAAGCCTACAACGCCGTGTACCAAGTACTCGACATAGATAGCGTAGAACTAGATATAGTTCCGCCCCTAACACTTCCAAAAAGAAGATTTAAATAGAAAAACATTAAGAGATATAGAAGTTTAAGAAAACTAAACACTGCTGATGTCTTCATCTTATTGTCGCTCATCTAGTTCATTGCAACCATTTTATTTTTACACCTTTTAAAAATTACTCACATAAATATTCAATGATCTTTTTGAATAGAAGTGCCTAAAATGATTGGTAGAACCAAGTATCCCATATACCTCTTTAATACTATAGAGGATATGATTTTTTCAACAATGCTTCAACACTTCTTCAAGACTGCTTCAATAACCAGCCCTCTATATGGAGCAATCATGGGGAAATGTTGAAGAAGTGTTGAAGGATTTCGCTCTAATGTTTATGAATACGGGCCTTAGCAAGCATTGCAAATTTGCCCCAATAGATTATTTTAAACATAAAATACTGTAAATTAATTAGATAAGTTTTTTAGGATAAAAAAAAGTGAGGTGCTTTTTTTTTGCTCAGCTAGTTAAAGTGTTTACGAAAAACTAAAAAGTCAAGATGACTTTATAAACAAAAGGATACTCGTGAATAC
>NZ_BAEX01000019.1 GCF_000246945.1 Myroides injenensis M09-0166 | reverse complement strand
ACACGTAGTATTTCAATAATAGCCTTTTTTATATTCTATAATCAATCAATTACTTTTGATCGTTATTTAACTCTACATTTTCGTTTTGATTATCTTTTCCTCCTTTACTTTTAAGTAATTTAATAACAATAGGTAAAGTTGTCACTAAGATTAGGAAAATAATAATATATTCGATATAGTCTTTTAAATTGATGCCATAGCTATCCATTAACCACACTTGTAGGTAATGTCCTGCAAATATTAGGGTAGTTGCCCATAAGAACGAACTTATAATATTATAAAGCATAAAACGCTTAAAATCCATACGTACAATTCCAGCAATAATTGGAGCGAAAGTACGAACTACTGGTAAAAAACGCGCAAATATAATAGCTCTACCACCATGACGTTCAAAGAAAACTTTAGACTCGTATAGATATTTTTTCTTATAAATGAAATTGTCCTTGACATTATAGAGATAGTTACCACTTTTAGCTCCAAACCAATATCCAAAGGCGTTTCCAAATATTCCAGCTAATGCAATAAAAGTGGAAAGTAAAGCAACATTTGCAAAGTCACTATCTATATTGAACAATTCTTGCATTAAAGCAGTACTATATATACCTGCTAAGAAAAGCAAACTATCTCCTGGTAAGAAGAATCCCGCAAATAAACCTGTTTCAGCAAAAACGATAAACAATACAACATAAATTCCTATTGAGTGCCCTGCTATTTCAAGATTAATGTAGAACTCAGGATTGAGTAACTGCGAGAAAGTAAATTCGTCCATTGTATTATTCTGTATCTATATTATCAATTAAGTTCTTTTTTTCGAATTTGTCAATTGCAGCAGTAGATAAACCATTTCCTAATACATTTGTCATACTTCTACCCATATCGCAGAAATGGTCAATCGGTAAAATCAGAGCGATTCCTTCTGGTGGGATATTAAACATTGTACATGTTGCTACAATAACGATTAAGGATGCTCTAGGTACTCCAGCTACCCCTTTACTAGTAACCATAAGTACTAATAACATAGCAATTTGTTGTCCAAGCGACATGTGGATATCATAATACTGTGCAACAAATATACTTGCAAAAGTCAAGTACATCATACTTCCATCTAGGTTAAAAGAATAACCTAATGGCAATGTAAATGATACTATTTTTGGTGAACAACCATATTCTTTTAATTGTTCTACCAATTTAGGAAATACAGCTTCACTACTTGTAGTTGAGAAGGCAATTAATAATGGTTCTTTCATTGCCTTTAATAAGCGCCATACATTTTTACCAAGTATAAGATAACCAACGAATATTAAAACGATCCATAGTAGTGCTAGACCACAAGCGAAAGCTACTAAATATTTGACGTATAAGGCGAAAATAGATATTCCATTTATAGCTACTACTCCAGCTATGGCACCTAAAACACCTAAAGGAGCTGTCCACATAATATAAGATACCATTTTTAGGACGACATCTGTGATACGGTCAAGCAGTTGAATTAATCCATTTCCTTTACTTCCTAAAGTAGATAATGCGATTCCGAAAAACACTGAAAATACTACAATTTGTAATACCTCATTGTGGGCAAATGCTTCAAATATACTTTTAGGAATTAAATGTTCTATAAAACTTTGAACACTTAAGGCATCTGTTTTAGAAACTAATTCGTTAGCATTAGAGTGGTCAGTCATTTTTAAATCACTACCTACTCCTGGTTTGAAAAGATTTACAAGGATTAATCCAATGGTTAAAGAAATAAAAGAGGCAGTGATAAACCAACCCATTGCTCTTACACCTACACGGCCAACCATTTTCATGTCACCCATTTTAGCTATTCCTGTAACTAGTGTACAGAAAACAAGAGGTGCAATAATCATCTGAACTAATCGGATAAAAATAGTACCTAAAAGTTCAATGTTTTTTGCAAATACTTCTTTGTGTTCTGGGATTTGGTAATGTACAATACTTCCTATTATAATACCAATAACTAGTGCAATAATAATAGCTATAAATAGTTTATTATTCTTCATGTATTCTATATTTTGAGCGTGAAAATAGTTATTTTTTTGCAATTAATCTTCTTTTTAGAAAAAAATAACAAAATTATAAAGCAGTTTATTTTTCATTTTTATAAAAAGTATTTTCTTAAAAATATGTTATTAGGTAAATGTTTTTATAAATTTTTTATGAGATAGTTAGTTTGTGTGGATATTGTTGTAGTATGTATAATTGTATTGGAATAACTGATAGGAACAATTGAATTTTTATAAAAACTGATATCTCTTACTTAATTAAAAGAAAAGTTTAAATTTACGACATTATAAAACTCTAACTATGAAGAAAATATTTTTATTTGCCTTAAGTTTAGCTAGTTTATCAGCTTTTTCACAAGAGGTAATGACTAAAGAATTGCTTTGGAAATTAGGACGTGTTACTCCTATTGGAATCTCTAAAGATGGTAAAAACCTTATTTATAAGGTGGGTTATCCAAATATGACAGAAGATAAAATTGACTCTAAGACCTACCAAATTTCCTTAACCGGAGGTACTCCAATAGAAGTTACAGATTATAAGACTTTGATTAAAGATAAGAATATATCTCCTTCAGGTGAATATGTGTTATCAGATAAAGCAGTGAAAGTAAACAAAATCTTAGGGAAAGATTTATATCCAGGAATGGAAAAAACAGATACCTATGTTTTCGATGGTTTAGATTATAGACATTGGGATACTTGGAATGACGGTTCTCATAACCACGTTTTTTATGCACCAATTGCTAACGAAGCTGATGCTATAGATATTATGGCAAAGGAACCTTATGATGCACCGCAAAAGCCTTTTGGTGGTGATGAAGATTATATATGGACTCCAGATAGTAATGGAATCGTTTATGTTTCCAAAAAGAAAGAAGGTACAGCGTATGCTACAAGTACAAATACAGATTTGTATGAATATAATATCAAAACTAAGCAGACCACTAATCTGACAAAAGATAATGAGGGCTATGATACTAATCCAACATTTTCTCCTCAAGGATATTTGACTTGGTTGCAAATGAAGACTGATGGATTTGAAGCAGATAAAAATGATATTATTGTGCGTTATGATGGTCGTGATCTTAATTTAACTGCTAATTGGGATGGAACTGTCGGAGGATACCAGTGGAGCAAAGATGGTAGTAAAATTTATTTTAATGCTGCTGTTGGTGGAACAATTCAATTATTTGAAGTTAATTTTCCTGGTAAAAAACGCATTGCTCCAGTAGTAAAACAAATTACCGATGGAGATTTCGACGTAACAGGAATTGTTGGAATTGATGGGGACAAAGCTATTGTAACACGTACAGACTTTAATCATGCTACAGAGGTTTTCTCATATGATATGAAAAAGAAAACATGGAATCAAATTACTAAAGTTAATGACGAAGCATATTCAAAAATAGCGTTAAGTAAAAGTGAGAAACGCATTGTAAAAACTGTTGATGGTAAAGATATGGTGACTTGGGTGGTATATCCACCAAATTTTGATCCTAATAAAAAATATCCAACATTACTTT
Source organism: Myroides injenensis M09-0166 (assembly GCF_000246945.1). Lineage (GTDB taxonomy): Bacteria > Bacteroidota > Bacteroidia > Flavobacteriales > Flavobacteriaceae > Flavobacterium > Flavobacterium injenense. The sequence goes on along the minus strand of NZ_BAEX01000019.1, from coordinate 37,966 downwards.
ATTGCCAAGGGGGACCACAGTCTGCATTATCACAGTTTTATTCTTTCCGTTGGAATTTTCAACTTATGGCAGCAGAAGGGTATATTATCGTTGCTCCAAATCGTAGAGGAATGCCAGGACATGGTGTGGAATGGAATGAAGCTATTAGTAAAGATTGGGGAGGTAAACCAATGCAGGATTACTTAGCTGCTATTGACGATGTAGCTAAAGAAGATTATGTGGATAATGATAGACTAGGGGCTGTAGGAGCAAGTTATGGAGGTTATTCTGTTTTCTTCTTAGCAGGTATCCATGAAAATAGATTTAAAACGTTTATATCTCATTGTGGAGTTTTTGATTTAGTAAGTATGTATGGCACTACAGAGGAAGTATTCTTCCCTAATTTTGATACAGGAGGTGCTTATTGGGAAAAAGATAATAAAGATGCGCAAAATGCTTATGCAAACTTTAATCCAATTAATAATGTTGATAAATGGAATACACCTATTTTAGTAATTCAAGGTGGAAAAGATTATCGAGTACCAATTGGTCAAGGACAAGAAGCATTCCAAGCAGCACAATTAAGAGGAATTAAAAGTAGATTCCTTTATTTGCCAGAAGAAAATCATTGGGTAACTAAGCCTCAGAATGCTCAAGTTTGGCAAGGTGAATTCTTTCGTTGGTTAAAAGAAACTTTGTAAGAAGAAACTTACTTTAAAATTATAATTTCTATAAAAGCCCCCTTGCTTAAACTAAGCAAGGGGGCTTTTTCTTTAGCAGATACTTTTCTTGTTTTTAAATGTAAGTTGTAGACTATATTCAATTATTACATAGCAATAATTTTGAAGAAGTATTGTAGGAATAACCATTGAATTTATAATAAGGAGTGAGCTTTCTAGTTTGGATTGTAAATACTGTAATTCTTTTGCTTATTGTGTGCTTTTTTTATAAAAAAATATGTTTTTATGTGTTTTAAGAATATAGTATTGTGAATTAAATCAATTTTATGTATTAGTTGTTAAGATGTTTTTACATGACTAAAATTGTGTTAATTTTACATAAAATTTAAGAAAAAAGAGAAAAATGAAAAAGTTATTATTAAGTGTAAGCCTTTTAGGGGGTCTTTTAGTAGGTTGTAGTTCAGATGATAATGCAAATTCAAAAGATGATAACAACGGAGTTGAAGTTATTGATGGTGTAACTCAACCAAATGAAGTAATTAAGTTTATCGACAGTGCTGAAGGAGAAAGACTAGGGATTGATTATGATGAGGATATCCATGAAAAGGGAAAATCAAAATTACATTACAATAGTGATGGTAAATTAGTATCTGTACTAGGAGACAAAGGGGAAGTATTAGTAAATATTGAATATTCTAATGGAGACTTAATGAGTGTGAACGTAGAAGAAGGTGATTCTTTTAATATCTTAGATGTTATTGCAAAGCAACCTTTTCAATTTAAAAATAGAGTACGAATAAATTCTTTTGAAAATGGGAATGTAACAAGTTATACTTCTTATGGTTTTGATGACGATAATGTTTTAGTTGAAGATGAAGAGGTGACTATAGAATATGATGGTAAACCATTTTTTGCTTTTCATACTCTAAATTCTACTGGAGCTATTGATATTAGTAAGAAAACAAGTGTAGATATTGGAGCAATTAACGGTGGAGCTCTTACTGGCGAAAATACAATGAATAAATTTGTACCTGCTAATAATCCAAAAACAATAAAGTATGTTGATTTAACTAACCCTAAAAATGTTATGGAGTTAAGTATTAAATATACATATGATAACGATAACTATGTAACAGGTGGAACTTTTAGTCAGATAGGTGTAGGAGAAGAGTACGATTATATAGCTGGAAAAGATATTGAAGTAAAGACAGAAATCACAGGAAGTTTTACTATTACTTATAAAAAATAATTATAGAATAGATAAAAGGAATATACTATTAATATTTTATCTTCTTTTATTTTAGAATTATTTGAAAAAGCGAAAGGTTTATTCTGATTCATTTGGAATAAACCTTTCGCTTTTTTTATCTTTACGAATCTAACAACCTTATAATATGTTTAAAAATCAATTTAAAGCTTGGGCATTAGCATTAATGCTATCAGCTGGTTACACATTTACTTCTTTTGCACAAGATAATCTTGTTAATGCTTTAAAATATAATGCAAGCGATAAGAGTAAAGAGTTATATCAATTTACAGATGTTATTGATATCGAAAACACATCTATTAAAAATCAAGGATCTTCAGGAACGTGTTGGAGTTATTCAGCGAACTCTTTTTTAGAATCAGAAATGATTAGAATGGGGAAAAAGCCTGTTGAAATTTCTCAAATATTTACAGCCCGCAATGCTTATATTGAAAAGGGGAAGATGTATGTACGCATGCATGGAGCAGTTACTTTAGGTGATGGAGGAGCATTTCACGATGTTATCAATATGTATAGACAATATGGTGCAGTGCCACAATCAGTTTATTCAGGTTTAAATTATGGTACTTCAAAGAATCAATTTGGTGAGATGGCTGCTATTCAAGAAGGAATTTTGAAAGCAGTAGTTTCTAATCCAAATAGAAAATTAACACCAAACTGGGAAAAAGCGTATACTGCAGTTATCGACTCTTATTTGGGAGAAGCTCCTGAAAAATTCAAATGGGAAGGTAAAGAGTATACCCCAAAGACTTTTGCTAAAGAAGTGGTGGGTATTAATCCAGATGATTATATTGAGATAGGTTCAGATCTAAATTATCCTCTTTATGAAAAGTTTGTTTTACTTGTCCCTGATAACTGGGCTTTCAATCAAGTATATAATGTTAAAACAAATGAGCTAACTGATATTATTGATTATGCGGTAAAGAATGGATTTACTGTAGCTTGGGCAGGTGATGTTAGTGAGAAGTATTTTAGTTGGAAAAATGGAGTAGCATTTGTTCCAGAAAAAGAATGGGAGGATATGACAGATGAAGAGCGCAAAGAAATGTTTGAAGGTCCAAAACCAGAAAGAGTAATAACACCTGAAATGCGCCAAGAAGCATTTGATAATTACTCTACTACTGATGATCACGGAATGCATATTGTAGGTATTGCAAAGGATCAGAATGGAAGAGAATACTATATTATTAAAAATTCATGGGGAATTTCAAATGATTATAAAGGTTATATGTATATGACCAAAGAATATGTAAAATATAAAACTACAGACATCATGGTACACAAAGATGGAGTACCTAAAGATTTGGCTAAGAAGATGAAACTGTAGTTTTTAAAATCGAAAAAAAAATTGTTATGGAAAGAATTATTTCAAGTTTTGAGAAAATACTTGAAGACGTATTAACTGCTTTACCCAAGTATGCTATAGGTCTTGTTGTATTATTAGTTGGATTTTATTTAATAAAATTCATTGTTAAGTTTTTAGCAAATCGTTTTATAAGAAGGGATGTTGATAAATCCTTACAAGGTTTTCTTATTGGTTTGATAAGAATTGTTTTATATGTAGTTTTACTTGTAGTTGTTGCAGGTATCATGGGATTCAAGTCAATGAGCTTGACAGCCATATTTGGTGCAGCAGGTTTGACAGTTGGTTTAGCCTTACAAGGAAGTTTGTCAAATTTTGCAGGAGGGGTTCTAATATTAGTATTTAGTCCTTTTAAAGTGGGAGATTATATTTCAAATACTAGTGGAACAGAAGGAACTGTAGAAAGTATAGGATTATTATATACGATTATTACTGGACCTACAGGGTTAAAAATATTTAGTCCTAATGGACCATTAGCAAACTCTGTTATTACTAATTATACAGAAATAACGTCTAGACGTTATGATTTTGTAGTAGGTATTTCATATGATTCGAATATTAAAGAAGCTAGACAAGTCATTCTAGATGCGTTGGCAAAAATACCAGCGGTTTTACAAACACCTGCAGCATCAGTATTTGTAACTAATTTAGCGGATAGTTCTGTCAATCTGAATGTGAGAGTTTGGATGGATAAAACGACGTATTGGGATACAGTTTATGAAGTTCAGCAGTCAGTAAAAGTTGCTTTGGATGATGCTAAAATTAATATTCCATTTCCACAAACTGAATTACATATTGTAAGTGATGCTACTAAGTAATTATTTTAAGTAGTAAAATATACAAAGGGCTGTCTTTTTAAGACAGCCCTTTTTGTTTTTAGAAGTTTTGTATAAGATAATATTCACTTATTATCGGTCATGCAATTCATTGCAGCCTTTTTATTTTTTTAAACTTTTTTAAAAATCTCCATTTAATTATTCAAAGGTATTTTTGAATGGGAGTGCCTAAAATGATTCATGGAATATTTGATTTCTTATCTGCCTTTATTACTATAGAGGATATGATTTTTTCAACAAAGCTTCAACAGTTCTTCAAGACTTCTTCAACAAATAGCCTCCTATATAGAGCAATCATGGGGAGGTGTTGAAGAAGTGTTGAAGGATTTCGCTCTAAGGCTTATGAATACTAGCCTTATCGAGCTTCCTAATTTTAACTCAATAAATTATTTTTAACTTAACGTGTTGTAATTTAGTTAGATATGTTTTTTAAGGTTAAAAAAAAGATAGGTGTTTTTTTTTTGTTCAGATAATTAAAGTGTTGACAGAAAACTAGAAGTCAAGATGACTTCTATAGCTATTAGCAATACTACAACTGTTTTTTGATGTAAAAGAATAAAGCTGTCTTTACTTATGAAAGAGTTCCTTTATTTTAATATATTGCTATAATTATTAGTATATGTTGTTTATTAAATTGCTACATATTAGATATATTTGACTAAATATTTAAAGCAATGAAAGATATAGTATGTGTTTATTTATTTGATGGTTATTCTGATTGGGAACTTTCTTATGTTTTGCCAGAACTAACTAAATTAAAACATTTAAAAGTTGAATTTATTACTGAAGATGGAAAGAGAGTTACATCTCAGGGTGGTTTAACTATTATACCGACAAGGAGTATAGATGAAGTAAATTTCGGAAGAGTGGTTATGCTTCTTATACCAGGAGGGTCATTATGGGAGACTCCTCAAATAAATAGACTACTTATTTTTAAATTGTTAGACAATATTGTCATGAGTGGTTGTATTATTTCCGCTATATGTGGTGCTACACTTCTTTTAGCTACAAAAGGAATGCTTGATCATGTAATTCATACAAGTAATGATTTAGAGTATTTAAAAACATTAGCACCTACTTACAATGGAGAGGCATTATATATTTCATTACCTACCGTTACAGATAATAATATTAATACGGCTAATGGAATTTCGCCTGTTGAATATTCAAAAGAGATTTTATTATTGCTTAATATTGATAAAAAATACGTCGAATCTTGGTATCAATTATTTAAATATGGAATCTTTGAGCCTAGGAGAGAGCCCTGTTTTTAGAAAAAAAGAGTAGAAGTTATTTTGTTGTTGTTTTAAATATATTCTACTAAAATAAATAAAGGTTTTTGATATTATCAAAAACCTTTATTTATTTTATTCTACAATATAATTTTTATATTCTTCAGCAATTATATCAAATAAGTTGAGTAGTTCAATAGGATCATCAGTAGTAACTAATTTTAAACGATGTGGTTTAAAACCGTGAATTCCTTTAAAGTAGTTCGTATAGTGACGTCTCATCTCTACAATACCTAATCGTTCACCTTTCCATTCCATTGACCAAATTAGGTGGTTTTTTGCTGCGTCAAGTCTGTCTTTAATAGTTGGTGGAGCTAGGATTTCTCCCGTCTTAAAAAAGTGTTTTATTTCGTCGAATATCCATGGATATCCAATTGCTGCTCTGCCTATCATCATACCATCAAGACCAAAAGTCTCTTTGTATTCAAGAGCTTTTTGTGGGCTGTCGATATCACCATTTCCAAATATTGGAATTTGTATTCTTTGGTTGTTTTTAATACGCTCTATATGTGTCCAATCTGAATGCCCTTTGTACATTTGTGAGCGAGTACGGGCATGTACAGTTAATGCTTGTATACCTACATCTTGCAATCGTTCAGCAACTTCATCAATATTGATAGACTCTTCATCCCACCCTAGACGAGTTTTTACGGTAACAGGTAAATGGGTACTGTCAACAACTGCTTTTGTTAACCTCACCATTAAATCAATATCTTTCAAAACACCAGCACCAGCGCCTTTACTTACTACTTTCTTTACAGGACATCCAAAATTAATATCTACTAAATCAGGTTGAACTGTTTCTACTATCCTTGCAGATTGTGCCATCGCTTCTTCATCACCTCCGAATATTTGAATACCAACGGGTCTTTCGTAATCAAAGATGTCAAGCTTCATTTTGCTTTTCATCGCGTCACGAATTAATCCTTCTGAAGAGATAAATTCAGAATACATTAAATCAGCCCCATGTTTTTTACATAAACGACGGAAAGGTGGATCACTTACATCTTCCATTGGCGCTAATAATAATGGATGATCAGGAAGTTCTATATTGCCTATTTTAATCATTTGATTTAGTAATTTAATGCAAAAGTACAATATTTTTATAATTGATGTTTTTGATAACTCTTAATCTATGTTAAGCACTAGTTTTTATGACTATTTAATAGAAAGTTAAGTTGTATTAGTATATCTTTTTTAATTAAGAAGGATTGTGTTTATCTAGTTATTTTATTAGGTTATTCACTATCTTTAGTGAATAATTGAATATCTGATTCTATGAAATTAGCAACTTTTGAAAATACGCCATTTGAAATACAATTTTCTTTTCATCGTCTTATAAAAGCAATGGAGGAATTCGTCGCTGATGATAGAAAAAACTATATTAAGCGAGATTATTTCAAGAGCTTATTGGCTGAAGTTGATAAAGTACCCGGCAGATTATCAAATATTAAGGATGAGAAGGAATTAGAAACTTATGCTGATTTAATAAAAGAGTTATTAGAAATTATATTTCCTATAGCATTATCAAGTAATGAGATTAAAGCTGTTTCTATGCCTTTTCAAAAGATAATGTTTAATTATACTGATCGTTTTCAACGGATAATTAAAGAGAGTGGTGGAGATTATGATATAGAGATTAGAAATTTCGATTTACATCAATATTACATTGCATCCTGTTGTATCATAATGAATCATTATTTTAATACAGATTTTGATTTGACACAACCATTATTTGTTGATTTACCTGATGCAAAAGGAATTATTCATCACTACCGAGTTTTATATAATGCTGACTTTGTTGAATTAATACCTACTGAGCATGCAGTCATGCTAACTAAAGAAGATATAGAAAGATTGCAAGATAATTTTGATGATTTAGATTTGTGGATTGAAAAGTTCCCGCAAAATAGTTGGATTCTTAAGGGATTTGGTATAGTAACACTTATAGATGTGACTATTGAAAGTGCATTATCACTATTAAAAGAGAATTTCCTTAAAGCAGAATTACAGCGTGAACCTATTTCAGGAGTACTAAATCAAATCTTTAGTTCCATTTTTAAAATACCAAATTTAAGAATAGGTTATACACCTTTAGAAATTAATCAATTACTCCAAGCAGAAACTAGAGATATAATGGCTCTTAATAGTTATTTATTTAACGAGCGAGATGGTAATCTCTGCTTGTCAAAGAGGGCATATAATGAATTAGTTGTTAAGCAAAGTTACTATAGTATTTCTGATGTTGAAGAGTTAATGAAAGATGAAAGTGAGAGAGAAATGTGTACCGTCTTATATCAAAAAGGTATTAGAAGTTGTCTATTTAGTCCTGTTGTTCTATCCAGTGGGGTAGAGGGAATATTAGAAATCGTATCAGAAGAGAAAAGAGCTTTAAATAGTGTGAATGCGCAAAAGTTAGATTCTTTAATGCCTATTATTACAGAAACTTTTGCAAGAGTAAAATCGGATTTATTAAATCACGTTGAAGCTATTATACAACGTGAGTTTACAACAATACATCCAAGTGTCTATTGGAAATTTTTAGAAGAAGCAGGAAGAAATTATGTAGAGAGCGTTATTGATAAAAACTATATTATTGATCCTATTTCTTTTACAGAGGTATATCCTCTTTTTGGTGAAATTGATATAAAGGGTTCAAGTAAACTTCGCAATGATGCTATTATTAAAGATCTGATTACTCAAATTAATCAATTGCTCAAATTATTTTCAACTTGTTTAGTGAACAATAGATCTCTGATTCTTGAAAAACACACATTACAATTAAGCGCTTTTTTAAAGCAAATAGAACATGAGTTCTATTCTGGGCTAGAACAGACTATTCAAAATTATATTAAGAATGAAATACATCCTTTTTTAATTAAAGAAGACTACTTATTTGATAAGAATTGTTATAACGAGTATTTAAAATACATTGATTTTGAGTTTGATATATATTAGCGATATAGAAAAATATTTGATAGTCAGGTAGGTAGAATGAACAAGGAGTTCTCTGACCTTTTGGATGAGAGACAAAAGATAGTTCAGCAAGTATACCCACATTATTATGAACGCTTTAAAACAGATGGAGTAGAGCACAATATATACATTGGTAATTCAATATGCCCAGAAAGAGTATTTGATTTTACTTATTTACAAAATTTGCGTTTGTGGCAATTGCAGGTCATGTCAGAATTAATGTGTGTTCATTATCGCAATAATATTCAAGATAGTATCACAATGGATGTTACTGTTTTAATTTTTGTATATGACACTTCATTAGCAATTCAGTTTCGCATGGATGAAAAACGTTTTGATATTGATGGGTCTTACAATACTCGCTATGAAATAATCAAAAAGAGATTAGATAAAGCGTGTATTAAAAATAGCGACAATCGAATCGTTCAACCAAAGCAAATTACAATAGCTTTTGTATCTAAAAAAGATTTAGAAGAGTACAAAAGTTATATATATTACGAGCAAGCCATTGGAATCTTAGATAACGACATAGAAGAGTTTGAAATCGAAGAATTACAAGGTGTGTCAGGACTGCTTGGTCTGCGTGTAAGTGTAAATACTAACTTTGATATTGATAAACTAGACTATTCTAATTTGATGCATAATTTCCTTAGAAGCCAATACCTCTAAATGCAATAATAAATGCTAAAACAGATACAAGAATACCAATTGTAAATACAGTATAGGTTATACGTAAGAACATATATTTTCTATTCAAGACCTTGCCTAGACTATAAAGGTCTTTTGTAAGTGCATGATGTAAATAATCTGTGTTTTTTAATATAGTTAATAATGTTTTTTCATATTCTTCAAAAGGCATTTGATGAAAAGTACCAAAGAAGAGTAGATTTACTTCATTGTTGTCCACTTGTTCTTTTGTGAACTTTCCTGAGGTAATTTTTGGTCTAGTAGATAAAATTGCAAATATAATAGAGGCCACGCTAAACATAATTAATATAAAAGTAGGATATATTAAGTGAGCGTTACTAGGACTATCCAATTTAGGAATTAAGGTAGATAGACAAATTGATATAATAATAGCATTTACTGAAAGAAGGATGTTAGCTTTTCTGTCAGCAATAGCACTTAATTGCGTATGATTGCGAAGTGTTGTACGGAATAAAGTATCAATTGTTCGATTAGATTCCGTCTTTTTGTCTTTCTTTTTACGTTGTTTTATCTTCTCTATTTTAGATAAGATATCAAGTAAGTTTTGTTGTTTTCTAGGTTGCCATTCACGTTGAGCATAATCTGTATAATATCGATGCTTATAAAGCATGATATCTCTATTCTGATAATGCCATTCTAAGTCCGTAAAAGTTTTGTTACAGAAATGTTCTACTTCTTTTCTTAACAGGTTACTTATCTCAACGTAGTTATTATCAGAAAAATGAGCAAAATCTGCATCTTTTAGGATAGCTTCTAAATCATCTTCAGGAATATAATCTAATTTAGTTGCACGTATTAATTGCATTACGACTAAGACATCATCTACATCAACACCATTTTCTAAAAGAAAAGTCTGTGCCATTTGAGCACCTCTTTCTTCATGACCCTCCCAAGAATTAATATAACCAATATCGTGAAACCATGCAGCGTAGCGAAGTAAGTTAGCTTCTTTTTCACTAACTTTATGATGTTTTAAAATTTCTTCTAACCCATTAACAACTCGAATGGTATGGTTAAAGTTGTGGTACGTATATTGATGTGATAATGTATCTTTGTGAGTCTGAAAAATATGTTCTTCAACTTTTTGTAGAATCGTCATATATAAAAACCTTTAGTCCCTCTAAATTATGAAATTAATTCTTGACATATTTGTTAACGCTAGAAAAATAGCTTTATTATTTCTTTTTACAGTGCTTTCCCATCTTTCTCTTTATTCTTTCACCTTAGACGATATTGAGATAAATGATTGGAAAGGTGTTGGAGCAAGTGGAGATAGTACTAAAGTAGTATCGCATACTTATTTTCTCTTAGGCAATGGTGGGAATATCTCTTCAGAAGCAGAAAAAAAAGCTTTTAAAGAGTTAAAGAAAGAGTTGGACAATTTTAGCTCAGACAACAGTACCATAATTTTTCTTGGAAATAATACCAAAGGGGGTATATCAAAAAAAGATGTCAAGGAAGGCGATAAAAAATTAGACAGACAAATAACGTTAGCAAAATATTTCAAAGGGAATACGGTTTTTATTAATGGGAATGAGGATTGGAAAAGAGGTTATGAAGGAGTGAAGAGATTGTCTACTATACTTGAAGAAAAATTAGAAAATAAGAAGGCATTATTACCGCGAAAAGTTTGTGGATACGAACGCTTAAAAATTAATGAAGAGACTATCTTAATTACTGTTGATAGTCAATGGTTTTTGGAGGACTGGAATAAGCATCCAAATATTAATGAAGATTGTGATATTAAAACACGTGAAGATTTTTTTAATGAATTAAGAGGAGAGATTAATAAAAACCAAAACAAGGTGGTTATTCTAGCTATGCACCATCCTGTTTTCAGCAATGGTAATTACGGAGGTAAGTTTTCTTTTAAAGATCATTTGTTTCCTTTTCAGAATGGGATGCCTTTACCATTGGTAGGATCGGTGATTAACTACACGAGAGCTATGTCTGGTATTGATCCACAAGATTTACAGAGCAAAAAATATAATGAACTAAATAAGCGTATTCGAACAATGGCTCAGATGTTTGATAATGTTATTATAGTATCTGGACATGAGCACAATCTACAATTTATAGAACGCGATAATATTAAACAAGTAATATCAGGAGCGTTAGGAGATTTGTCGTTTGCAAGGGAAGTTGTAAAAGAGGACTTTGCAACGTCTTCTTACGGCTATGCGCAGATTGACGTCTTAAAAGATAAAACAGCAATATTAAAGTTTTATACCTATTCAGATGATAAATACGCATTAGTATATGAACAACCAATAATTTCTTTTGAGGAATATATTGGTAAAGATCTTCCTATACTTGAATCTGAAACGATACAGGCAAGTGTTTACCCAAATTCACTCACACAAAAGACAGGGTGGTACCGTTTTTTATGGGGAGAGCACTATAGAGATATTTATGGCAGACCAGTAGAAGTAGAAATAGGATATTTAGATAAAATAAAAGGAGGACTTACTCCATTGATATCTGGAGGAGGAAATCAATCTATGTCTTTGCGATTAGTTGATGCTGAGGGAAAGCAATACGTCATGAGAGGTGTAAAGAAAAGTGTTTCTAGATTTGTACAGAGTGCCGTTTTTAAAGATCAGTACGTAATGAACTCTTTTGAAAATACTTGGGCAGAACGCTTTATATATGATTTTTATACTACTGCCCATCCTTATACGCCGTTTATTATTGGAGATTTATCAGAAGTAATAGGATTGTATCATACTAACCCTGAATTATATTACATCCCAAAACAGCCTCTTTTAGGAAAATTTAATGAAAAATATGGGGATGAACTTTATATGATTGAAGAGCGACCATCTGAGGGGTATGAAGATGAAGACAGTTTTGGCAACGCAAAGAAGATAATTAGCACTACTGATGTAATTGCTAAGCTGCGAAAAGATGAGAAGTACTCGGTAGATCAAAAAGCTTTTTTAAGAGCTAGAATATTCGATATGCTTATTGGTGATTGGGATAGACATGGAGATCAATGGCGCTGGTCAGAGTTTGATGAAGGTGATAGAGTGATTTATCGACCAGTTCCAAGAGATAGGGATCAAGCTTTTGCTAAGATTGATGGAGCTTTGTTAAAATGGATTATGAAGTTGCCTCCTTTGCGCCATATGCAAAATTATAAGGAAGAGTTTGCTAATCCTAGATGGTTAAATATGACAGCTTTTCCATTAGATCAGTATCTATTAAAATCTACTACTGAACAAGATTGGATAAATGAGGCAAAAGATATAGTTGCTACATTAGATGATGATACGATAGATGCAATATTTGCTAAACTTCCTAAAGAAGTGCAAGATGAAGAGATTGAAAATATAAAGCGTGTTTTTAAGGCTAGAAAAGAAAATATTTTAGCTTATCTACCAAAGTATTATCACAAGTTACGTGAGTATGTTGTCTTAACAGGGACAGATAAGAAGGACTCATTTGAAATTGAAAGATTAGCAAATGGCGAAGTTAAAGTAATGCAATACCGCGATAAAAAAGCAGGTAAGGAGCTACAATTTGAAAAAATATATAGCCCAACAGAAACAAAGGAAATATGGCTATACGGCTTGAATGATGAAGATGTATTTACAGTAACTGGCAATGAGAAGGCTAAAATTAAATTGCGTCTAATAGGTGGTAAGAATAAAGACTTATTTAATATAGAAAATACTAGTAAGGTAATAGTATATGATTATGCAGATAAGAAGAATGAAATTATTGATAATGGATCAAATAACGTAAGAAAGTTTATTAGCAATTCGTATGATTTAAATAATTTTAATTACGTAAATATTCCAATTAGAGTAAATATGTTATTGCCTAATATTGGTTATAATCCAGAAGACGGAGTTAAATTAGGCTTTATGTTTTCTTCTAAACAATCAAAGTTTGTTAGAGATCCTTTTAGCAGTAAACATGTTCTGAAAGGTTTTTACTCTTTTAATACAAAAGGTGTTGAATTAGATTACAAAGGTTATTTTCCTAATGCTACTAATAGATGGATGTTTACAATTGCGGGACGTGCGACTAGTCCAAACTTTGCTATTAATTATTATGGTATGGGTAATGAGACTTTTTATTTTGATAAAAAGGAAGGAAATAATTACAAGCGAGTACGAATAGAAAGTTACTCTGTTTCTCCGGGTTATAGATACGAAGGTGAAAGAGGTGGTAATTTTGAAGCTAATATTTCTTACGAAGCTCTTAAAGTTCAAAATAAGTCGAATCGTTTTATTACTAGTTCTCCTGATGTAGTAAATCAAAATGTATTTGATTACCAGCAGTATGGAACTATAAAAGGGCAGTATAGTTATGAACAATACAATTACCCAGCTAATCCAACAATAGGTTTTGGTTTCAATTCTACTTTAGGATGGAAAATGAACTTAAAAGAGGAAAAACAAAACTTTGCATTTTTGGACATGAAAGTGAACTTTATTCATTTTATTGATAGAGGAGAACGATTTGTATTAGCAACAAACTTTAATTATCAAACTAGGTTTAATAATAATTATGAATTTTATCATGCAGCAACTGCAGGGGGGAATGCTAATTTAAGAGGCTTTAGACCAGAGCGATTTACAGGAAAAACATCTTTTGTTCACACAACAGATATCCGTTTTAATGCTGGTCAATTTACTGCGGGCTTTATCCCAATGAGTTATGGGTTTTATGGTGGGTTTGATTACGGTAGAGTTTGGTTACCTAATGAGAAATCAAATAAATGGCATAACTCTTATGGTGCAGGTTTTTGGATTAATGCTATTGAACAAGCCACCCTCCACCTATCTTATTTTAATAGTGTAGATGGAGGACGTCTTGTATTTGGATTAGGATTTGGGTTTTAAAGGACCCAAATCTACTTTGTATATTTTGCCTCCTTTTTTATCTTTTACTTCATCAGCTAGATAAATAGTATTATTGTCTCCAAAAGTAATTGCTTCTTTTTGAGAAATATGTTTCAGTTTTCTTTCAGTTATGATACCATCAAGAATAGCATTTGGATTAAAACTATCAACAATCCATATTTTAGAATGAGAAAGTAATACAAAAGTTTTTTGATCAGGGCTAATAGCCGCTCCTGTAATAGCGCAATGTTTATAAATATTACATCCTTTAAAAGTTTGTACAAGATTAGCCTTGTGATTTCCACTTTCATTAGGAACTTTATATACTAAAGAAGTCCCATCAAAACCTTTACTTCTATTTTTTGTAAAAATGTAGAAGTTGTTATTGTAATGAAAAAATGCTTCTGCATCATATAACTTTTCATTATCATTTGGTGGAAACTTTGTTTGCTCTGGATATTCAAACGAGATTATAGAAGAAGGAGTTGCTTTACTTTTTGTAAGATCCTCTTTATTAATCTTTAGAATTCTTAAATCTTTACGTTGATTCTTATTGTTTCCGAAATCACCGATATACAAGTTACCTTGTTGATCAGCAGTAAGTTCTTCCCAATCTATATTTTCTGCGTTTTCAATTTCAAGGGTATGTATTATATTTCCTTTATTATCTAATTGATAAATCTCGTTTTTGTTACCACTGTCTTGTAATACCCAAAAAGTATTAGAATTTGTATCATAGTGCATACCTGATACTTCTTTTAAATGATTAGGTAACGTAATATAATCGTGTATTACGTCTCCTTTCTTACCACATCCAACTAATGTAAACAAACTAAAAATAGCTATGCTTAAATGTAATCTCATAACAATATAATTTTGTATTGTATAAAGTTACTAAAAGAGTTCTGATAATAGAACACTACACGAGAGATTATTCTTGATTGATTTTTACTTAAAAATGATGTAAATAAGGCTTGAATGTTAAGGTGAATAATAAAAATTACATTATAATTCAAACTTTAAAGTATATTTGCAAAATATAGGCATGTTATATTTATTTGAGATGCTATACAACTTTGATTATATGATTATTGAAAGTCGTTTCAATACTTCTAATGGGCATATAATCTAATTTTAAACTTTGATATTACGAAGAATGAAGAACATTAGAAACTTTTGTATTATTGCTCACATTGACCATGGTAAAAGTACGTTAGCTGACCGCTTGCTAGATGCTACACAGACAGTAACAGCTAGAGAGCAACAAGCCCAACTTTTAGACAGTATGGATTTAGAGCGTGAGAGAGGGATTACTATTAAATCTCATGCTATTCAAATGGAGTATGTTCATAATGGCGAAAAGTATATTTTAAATTTAATAGATACTCCAGGGCACGTAGACTTTTCTTATGAAGTTTCTAGGTCTATTGCTGCTTGTGAAGGAGCTTTATTAATTGTTGATGCTGCACAAAGTATTCAAGCACAAACGATATCTAATCTTTATTTAGCTTTAGAGAATGATTTGACAATTATTCCTGTTTTAAATAAAATAGATTTACCTAGTGCAAATCCTGAAGAAGTTAGTGATGATATTGTTAACCTATTAGGATGTGATTACGATGAAATTATTCCAGCGTCTGGTAAAACAGGATTAGGAGTAGATAAGATATTAGAAGCAATTATTGAAAAAGTTCCAGCTCCTAAAGGAAATGTTGATGAGCCTTTACAGGCGCTTATTTTTGACTCTGTATATAATCCTTTTAGAGGTATTGAAGTTATATTCCGTGTGATTAACGGTAAGATAACAAAAGGGCAGAAGATCAAATTCATGGCTACTGGTAAAGAATATTTTGCAGATGAAATCGGGACACTAAAATTAAACCAAGTACCAAAGCAAGAAATTTCTAGTGGAGATGTTGGTTATTTAATTTCTGGAATTAAAGAAGCTCGTGAAATAAAAGTAGGGGATACACTTACTGATGCAAAAGTACCTACTCAAAATATGATTGAAGGTTTTGAGAACGTAAAACCAATGGTATTTGCAGGTATTTATCCAGTAGATACAGAAGATTATGAAGAGTTGCGTAATTCAATGGAGAAATTACAGCTTAATGATGCTTCTCTAGTATTTGCTGCAGAGAGTTCAGCAGCTTTAGGTTTTGGGTTCCGTTGTGGATTCTTAGGAATGTTACACATGGAGATTATCCAAGAGCGTTTGGAAAGAGAATTTAATATGACTGTTATTACAACTGTTCCTAACGTTTCTTACTTAGCCTATACTAAGAAAGAACCAGAGAAAGGAATCATTGTAAATAATCCATCTGATTTACCAGAACCTTCTAAATTAGAAAGAGTAGAAGAACCATATATTAAAGCAACGATTATTACAAAGTCTGATTTCGTTGGACAAGTAATGAGTTTGTGTATTGACAAACGTGGTATTATTACAAATCAAACTTATTTAACTGAAGATAGAGTTGAATTAATGTTTGATATGCCATTGGCAGAGATTGTATTTGATTTTTATGATAGATTAAAAACTGTATCTAAAGGATATGCTTCTTTTGACTATTCTCCTATAGGTATGCGTACATCTAATCTTGTAAAAGTTGACGTGATGTTAAACGCTAACGTTGTAGATGCTTTGTCTGCATTAATGCACGCTGATAATGCTTATCACATTGGTAAAAAGATGTGTGAGAAATTAAAAGAACTTATACCACGTCAGCAATTTGATATTCCTATCCAAGCTGCAATTGGTGTTAAAGTAATTGCGCGTGAGACTGTTAAAGCATTGCGTAAAGACGTTACTGCAAAATGTTATGGAGGAGATATCTCTCGTAAACGTAAATTACTTGAAAAACAAAAGGCTGGTAAGAAACGTATGAGACAAGTAGGTAACGTTGAAATACCACAAGAAGCATTTATGGCTGTATTAAAATTAAATGATTAATACGTTATAATTTATACTATAAAGAAGAGGGTGCCCCAAAAGGCACCCTCTTTCTTTTTTAATAATTATTTTTATATAAGTCTATATTGTTTAAAAGAGTTTGTTTGTCTAAGTAACCAGATTGTTTCCAAAGCAACTTACCTTTTCTAAATAGCATTAGTGTAGGCACTCCTCTCATTTGATATAATGTACTATATTGAGTAGTTAAAGCAGTATTCTTGTCTACGTCTATCTTTATTATAGTAATTTGATCTTGTAAAACAGCTTTTACCTCTTTTAACACAGGAGTTAGCATTTGACAAGGACCACACCAAGTAGCAAAAAAGTCTACTAAAACTAATTGATCACTTTGTATAAGTTGTTCAAAATTATTCATGCTATACTATTTTTTGTCAGATGTACTGCAAGTAGATGTACAAATACCCTCTGTAATAGGTAAGTTAGTTTTTTTGATTGCTCCAAAACCACCAATTACATCAATCATGTTGTGATACCCTCTAGCTTTCAAGATAGAAGCTGCTATCAATGATCTATAACCTCCAGCACAATGGATATAAAATTTTCCATCTGTAGGGAAATCCTCAATGTGATCATTAATAAAATCTAAAGGAGAATGTGTAAGATTATCGTACTTTAAATGAGCAGAGTTATATTCTCCTGGTTTGCGTACATCTACGATTTTTATAGGATCTTGTTGTAGTTTTGCTTCAAACTCTTCTGCTGTTACTTGCTCTACAGTATCATATTCTTTATTAGAGTCTTTCCAAGAGTTAAATCCTCCTGATAAGTAACCTAAGGTATTGTCATATCCTACACGAGATAAACGTATAATAGCTTCTTCTTCTCTTCCTTGAGGAGCGATAATTAAGATTGCTTGTTTAATATCTGTAATTAAAGCACCTACCCATGGAGCAAATTGACCATCTAATCCAATAAATATAGAACCTGGAATATGACCATTAGCAAAGTCAGAAGCTGAACGGACATCTAATAACAATGCCCCAGATTCCTCTGCTAAAGCTTCAAATTCGTCAGGGGATAATGGTTTATTTGCTTCTACTATCTTTTCAACATTCTCATATCCTTCTTTATTCAATTTTACGTTTAAAGGGAAATATGCTGGAGGAGGAAGTAATCCATCAGTAACTTCTTTTACGAATTCTTCTTCAGTCATATCAGCTCGCAAGGCATAATTTGTTTGTTTTTGCTCACCTAATGTACCTACGGTTTCTTTGCTTAGATTTTTTCCACATGCAGATCCTGCTCCGTGTGCTGGATAAACGATTACATCATCTTCCAATACCATTATTTTGTTGCGCAAACTTTGATATAATGTTGCCGCTAATTGCTCTTGTGTAAGATTTGCCGCTTTTTGTGCAAGATCAGGTCGTCCCACATCACCTAAAAACAAAGTATCTCCACTAAAGATAGCATGATTTTTACCATTTTCATCTTTTAGTAAATAGGTTGTACTTTCCATTGTGTGACCTGGGGTGTGTAGGGCTACTATTGTAATATCTCCTAGCTTGAACTCTTCACCATCCTTAGCGATGTGAGCATTAAAGGTTGGATTTGCATTTGGTCCATATATAATCGGAGCACCAGTTTTTTCTGCTAATGTCACGTGTCCACTCACAAAGTCAGCATGGAAATGCGTTTCAAAGATATATTTTATTTTTGCATTATCTTTTTGAGCTTTATTTATATATGGTTGTACCTCTCTTAGAGGGTCTATGATAGCTGCCTCCCCATTACTTTCTATATAGTAAGCACCTTGTGCAAGGCAACCTGTATAGATTTGTTCTATTTTCATATCGTTGTTAATTTTTATTGTTGTAGTAAAAATAGTAAGATGTTTTTAATTTGAGGGTAACTTGTGTTACCAAACTAAATAAAAACCTCCTTAATGATAATATATATTGCCATAGTAAGAACAAAATAGCCAAACCCCTTTTTTAAATTGTTGTCAGGAATAAATTTGGTTAGAGCTATCCCAATGAATATTCCAATTATTGAAATAGCTGAGAATGTTAGCAATAGCTCCCAATCTATCGGTGTGTGTTTTAAATCTCCTAAAAAGCCTATGAGTGATTGAATAGCAATAATACATAGTGAAGTACCGATTGCTTTTTTCATTGGGATATTAGCAAATAAAACCAAAGCGGGGATTATTAAGAATCCTCCTCCAGCACCCACTGTACCAGCTAATAATCCAATTAGAACTCCTTGTATACTTAGGCTAAAAGGGGAGTTTTTATTATCTGTTGAGGTATTACTTACCTTTTTTGGAATAATCATTTTTGTTGCAGAAGTAAACATTACTATTGCAAATAAAATCATTAGTGCCATATTTTTATTTATAGCTATATTTCCAATATTGATAAAATCTGGAACTAAAGGTAGCAGATATGCTCTAGTTAAATAAACTGTTATCAATGATGGTATTCCAAAAAGGAGAACAGCTTTTTTGTCTACTTTTTTATCTATTAGGTTTTTTACTCCCCCTACTAAAGAGGTAGAGCCCACAATAAACAAAGAATAGGCAGTTGCTATAAACGGTTCTATATTCATTATATAAACTAAAATTGGAACCGTCAAAATAGAACCACCACTTCCAATTAATCCAAGTGAGATTCCTATAAGTAAAGCAAGTGAATAGCCTATAATTGTTGATATTTCTAACATTTTGCTAAGGTTGGGTTATGCTCTTATACATTGAGTTATACTATTTAGGTAGTAATTCAATGTATTTTCGATTAAGTTTTATAATATTCTGATTCTCTAAAGTTTTTAAAATCCGTGAAATTACCACTCTAGAGGTATTTAACTCTTCTGCCAATTCTAAATGAGTATTATTTATGAAGCGACTATTATAGATTTTAGCTTTTTCTTGTAATAATTTATATAAGCGTTCTTCCATATTCATAAAGGCTAAGCTGTCAATAGCTGTAAGCATTTCATTCATTCTACTATTATAGCTATTAAGAACAAAATATCTCCAACTTTTATACTTTATCAACCATTCATCCATTTTTGAGACAGGGATTAATACCATACTTCCATCCTTTTCTGCAATGGACCTTACTTGACTTTTTGTTTCACCATAACAACATGTAAGTGTCATTGCACAAGTATCGCCTTGCTCAATATAATAAAGTACAATCTCGCCTTCCTTTAAATCTTCTCGGATGATTTTAATTGCCCCTTCCAGTAATAGAGGGATTTTTTTGATATACTCACCTATTTCCATGAGTATATCTCCTTCATGAAAGCTCTTTATTGTAGATATTTCAATCAGCTCATCGAGTAGCTTCTCTTCAAATGTGTTTTTATATTTTGATTTAATAATATGTTCCATTTTTAATAATCAAGTATAATTAATTATTCAACATTTTTGCTCTAATTTACTTTATTAAAATTAAACATATCAATATTCTCAATAGTGTTGGGAAAAAATAGTAGCGAATAGATGCTTAGTGCGGTAATTTATTTCTTATTAAACCATATATCCATGTTCCCAATATTGCTCCAATTATCGGAATAATAATAGGGATAAATCCTGCTCCTAATAATGCAAACATTGGTCCAGGGCAAGCGCCTCCTAAAGCCCATCCCAATCCAAAAATAATCCCTCCTATTAAGTACCTCGCTATACTTTTTGTTTTTGGTTGAAAGGTAATAGGTAAGCCATTTAAATCTTTACTATTCTTTCTTTTAATATATAATGTTGTGACTACTGCTATAGTTAATGCAGTTCCCATAATTCCATACATGTGGAAACTGTCAAATTGAAACATTTCATATATCCTAAACCAGGAAGCGGCTCCTGATTTAAACATCCCAATACCAAATAGTATTCCCACTAATAAATATGCTGTTTTTTTCATAATCATTGATTGTTAAAATAAATAGGGAAAGATTAGATGTACCATAATTAAGCCTCCTATAAAGAATCCAATTACTGCAATTAGGGAAGGTAATTGAAAGTTGCTTAAGCCACTTATAGCATGACCTGATGTGCACCCTCCTGCATATCGTGATCCAAAACCAACAAATAGCCCTGCTAAGAGTAGTAATACAATTGTTTTTATAGATGTAAATGCTTCTATACTGTATAATTCTGTAGGTAAATAGGATTCCTCTGCACTGTATATTCCTATTTCTTGAAGTTTACTAATTGTTTTTTCTGATATAGGGATGACTGCATTGTCATAACTTAGGAAGTGATAAGCAATAAATCCCCCTATAATTGTGCCAACTAAGAATAGTAAATTCCATGTTTGTGCTTTCCAATTGAAGCAAAAAAAGTCACACTTTTTACCTGCTCCAGACATGGCACAAATAGTTCTTAGATTAGACGAAAAACCAAAAGTTTTGCCCAGTAATAAGAGTAAGATAAACGTGATTCCTATAAATAAGCCACCGATGTACCATGGCCACGGTTGAAGTATTACTTCCATTTCTTTGATATTAATAATTCGACATAGCAAATTTCACTAATATTACTGTAATGAAGTGTAACTTAAGATACACTACTGCATTTTGTTAGTTATTTTGCATACTATTGTGAAAACAATAGTAATAATAACGAAATTAGTTGTAATTTTACATTGTAAATCAGCGTTCTAGCTGATGATTCTAAGTAAAAGTATATAAATCAAAGTCCGCTTTTTCTTCCTAAATTGACTGTAAAAAAGTCAATCTTATTCCAACTCTTTTCCATTTTTTTTAGCGTTTTATTCGGGTGTAATCCCAGTGTCGTTCGGGGACGGTTGCAGTCTTGTTCGGGAAGAACCCCCTTTTTGCAATGCTCACCCGAGCAATTCTCGAACACTCCCCGAACAAAATCCCTATTTAACTTTTTAAACCACTTCTAAAGCCTTGTAAATACTAGGGTTTTTGTGCTATTCCTAATTGGCTGAATGGCAAATAAAGGTTGTTTTAGGCCTTTATTTCCCTTATAAGTAAATAGCTATATTGATTTTGGGTATTGGGCTTTTTTATAGGATTATATAAGAAAAGGTTTTTATAAAATTCAAAGATGAAGTAAATGATAAGTTTGTAAAAAATCTCAAGATGATGCTGGTGATATATTACTATCATTGAAAGTTCGTAAGATAGGTTCTTAACAAAATTGCTCTCTTAGTTTATATCATTGATCTTATCAAGTGTTAACGATAGAGCAAATAAGAAATAGTAGATAATTATTTAGCTAGTAAGAGACGGATGTTTAATAAAATCCTTGAAAAAAGAAAAGATAAAAAGAATACTTCTTTCTAGGGTTTTTAGTAGCTTTATAGTTATTATAATTAATAATGTAAAACTTAAAAATATAGTATAATGAAAGAGAATAAACATAGAGTAGTTTTTCAGTTGAACACAGAGGATATTAATGATCATAATGCTTTAATGACTTATGTTTCTAATGTAAAAAGACACTGGGGTGACAATGTTGATATTCATGTCGTAGTTCATGGACCTGGTATAGGTATGGTAATGAAGAGTAAGACTATGGTAGGGGATGCTCTGAAAAATGTAATACAAAAAGGTATTAAATTTTTTGCTTGTCAAAATACTATGAATGCAAGAATGATAGATAAAAACGATATTATTGAAGAAGTTAGTTTTGTTGAATCAGGGCTTGTCGATATTATTGAAAAACAAGAAAATGGTTGGGCTTATATAAAATGTAATTTATAAAAGTTTTAATGCTTATTTATAGCTGTTATTTTTTTGAGTGGTTTACTTTTGGCATCAATTTTAAAAACAAATAATTAATGATTTTTAATACGGATAAGTTTTGCAACTTTTTGTGTGCTGAACAATTTGGAAATAATATCAATGAGGAACTTAATATTTCAAATATATCCGTTGATAGCAGGTCATTATTAAATGATGAACATACTTTGTTTTTTGCCTTAAAAGGCAAAAATCACAATGGACATCATTATATAAGTGAGTTAATTGATAAAGGAGTAAAAAACTTTGTCATAAGTGATAATATAGAAAAAGAGTTTCAAGGAATAGGTGTTAATTTCTTTAAAGTAGACGATACATTAGTTGCTTTTCAAAGAGCGGCTATTTTTCATAGAGATCAGTTTGATTTTCCTATTATTGGGATTACAGGTAGTAAGGGGAAGACAGTTGTTAAAGAGTGGCTAAACTTTCTATTGAGAGAAGAGTACTCTATCATAAAAAGTCCGAAAAGTTATAATTCACAAACGGGTGTTCCATTATCTGTTTTTGGAATGTCGCCTAATTATAATTTAGGAATATTTGAAGTAGGCATATCTACTATCAATGAAATGGATAATTTAGTTCCTATTGTTAAACCTAATATTGGAATATTTACTGCTATTACAGATGAGCACAGCGCAGGTTTCAGAGATTTGGAAGAGAAAGTAATTGAAAAATGTAAGTTATTTGAGAATGCTGCTATTGTAATTTGTGAAGATGATCCTCTAATCAGAAAGCATATCACAGGAAGTAAAATATTGTCATGGAGTTTAAACAATTCTAAAGTTGATTTATATGGATCCTTGGCAGGAAATGTCTTGAGATTAACATATCAATCGGATGTCACTTTTGAAGTTGAAGTTCCTTTTACTGACTCCTATTCGCTTCGCAATATAATGACATGTATTGCGACGATGTTATATTTAGATTACAGTATAGAAATTATAAAAAATAGAATTATAGAACTCTATCCTGTTGAGTTACGTTTACAGTTAAAAGATGGTGTAAATAATTGTACAATAATAGATGATGCTTATAATGCAGATTATCAATCTCTAATAATAGCATTAGACTTTTTAGAGAAACATAAGATAAACAAAAAGAAAACGGTTATTCTATCAGATGTTTTTCACAGTGGTTTAGATGATTTTTCTTTATATGAATTACTTAGGGAATCACTTCTGAGTAATAATATTACGCGCATTATTGGTATTGGAAATCAAATTAGTAAATACTTAGAAGGTTTCCCAAATACTAGCTTATACTTAAGTACAGATGAGTTTTTGCAAAAGAATGCACATGAAGAGTTTTCTGATGAGACTATCCTTGTAAAAGGAGCAAGAGCTTTCCGATTTGATAAAATAGTGAGTTTTTTAGAAGTAAAGACACATGAGACTGTTTTAGAAATTAATTTGAATGCAATTAGACACAATTTAAATTTTTATCGTTCAAAGTTAAAACCAGCTACCAAAATTATGGTTATGGTAAAAGCTTTTGGTTATGGTAATGGTAGTTATGAAATAGCTAAGTTGTTATCTCATGAGAATGTTGATTATTTAGGTGTCGCTTTTGCTGATGAGGGAATAGAGTTGCGTAAATCGGGTGTTACTACTAATATTATTGTAATGAATCCGGAGATTAGTGCATTTTCTGCTATTATAGCTTATGATCTAGAGCCAGAGATTTATTCAATACGTGAGCTAAATGCTTTTTTAAAGATTGCTAGAGAGCGAAATTGCTATAAGTATCCTATTCACATTAAGCTTGAAACGGGTATGCATAGACATGGTTTTCAGAGTAATGATTTGGACGAATTGATAGATTTTTTAAAGTTTACAAATATCGTTGAGGTTAAGTCTGTTTTTTCCCATCTATCTTCTAGTGATATGCCAGAATACAAAGACTTCACATTAGATCAGATTAAGTTGTTCAAAAAGAATTCTTCTTATTTAATAGAGAACTTAAATATAAGTCCATTGTGTCATATTCTAAATACATCAGGGATCTTTAATTTTTCTGAGTATCAAATGGACATGGTGAGGTTAGGTATTGGACTATACGGAGTCGGGAATAATAAAGAAGAGATGCAGCAATTATTGAACGTTAGTACTCTGAAAACTCAAATAATGCAAATTAAAAAGATAGGTGATAATGAAAGTGTAGGTTACGGAAGAAGATACCGAGCTAAAGGAGTAAGAAAGATTGCTACAGTCCCAATTGGCTATGCTGATGGTATCCATCGTTCTTGGGGTAATGGAATAGGCTATGTGTTGGTCAATGGACAAAGAGCGAGTATTGCAGGATCAATCTGTATGGATATGTTAATGATTGACGTAACAGAAATTGAGTGTAAAGAAGAAGATGAAGTAATTATATTTGGAAAAGACCTGCCTGTAACAATTATTTCTGATGCAATTGGAACTATCCCATATGAAATACTAACAAGCATATCTTCTCGCGTAAAAAGAATTTTTTATCAAGAATAAAAATGTCATATTTTTGTGAAGTCAAACTCATTTAACATATAAAAATAAAAAAGACTATGGGATTTTTAAAAGAATTTAAAGAATTTGCTGTTAAAGGTAATGTTATGGACCTTGCAGTAGGTGTAATTATTGGAGGAGCTTTTGGAAAAATTGTTACAAGTGCTGTAAACGATGTAATCATGCCTCTAGTATCTGCTATAATAGGTACTCCAGATTTCTCAAATCTATATATAGTACTAAAAGGTACTGCAGATAAAGGTATTCCTTTAGCAGATGCTAAAGCTATAGAAGGAAATGTGATATTTGCTTATGGTAACTTTATTACAGAAGTAATCAGCTTCTTATTGCTAGCGTTAGTAGTTTTTATGTTGGTTAAAGGAATCAATAAATTAAGACAAGCAGAAGAAAAATTGAAAAACAAGAAAGAAGAAGTTGCTCCTGCTGTAGAAGAGCCAAAAGGACCTTCACAAGAAGAATTATTATCTGAAATTAGAGATTTGTTAAAGAATCAAAAATAAATAATATACATAGCTTTTATTAGCTAAATTATCTTAAAGCCCAAACAAAAGTGTTTGGGCTTTTTTTATGAATTATAAGTTATTTGTGTTAACATAAATAAAACAGTTTTCTAATTTTTAAAAGTAATTTTTTACTCTATATTTTACTTTTAGTATTTTATTTTTTACATATAATTCAATTTTAAAGATTTATGATTATTAATTATGCTTGAATATTGTTTATTTTGTTGATTTAATTAAAAATAATTAAAAACGGCATTAACATTAGTTTTTCTTATTTATTTGTTATTTATTTGTTAACTATAAACTAATAAACAGTTAATAAGTATGAGGAGATTTCTACTTCATTTCTTTTTGATGGCTATGATGCTTTCATTCACGGGAAGTATTTATGCTCAGAGTAAAGAAATAAAAGGAAAAGTTGTTGCTGCAGACGATGGTTCAGCATTGCCAGGAGCAACAGTGATTGTAAAAGGTACAGGTGATGCAGTTCAAACAGATCTTGAAGGAAATTATTCCATTAAGGTTAATAAAGCTGATGCTACACTTGTCTTTGAATTTATGGGTTTT
Source organism: Myroides injenensis M09-0166 (assembly GCF_000246945.1). Taxonomy (GTDB): domain Bacteria; phylum Bacteroidota; class Bacteroidia; order Flavobacteriales; family Flavobacteriaceae; genus Flavobacterium; species Flavobacterium injenense. The sequence continues at coordinate 11,749 of NZ_BAEX01000019.1, read as the reverse complement.
AATACTCTAGAAAAAAAAGTTGGTGGGCAATCAATCATTAATGTGTCTTTAGCTTCTTCAGCAGAGATGATTGATGAGGTTGTGATTACAACAGGTTATGAGAAACTTTCTAAACGTACATTTACTGGTGCTGTCAGTACAATTACAGAGAAAGAATTAAAAATTGATGGTGCTCCAGATGTGAGTAGAATGATTGAAGGTAAAGCAGCAGGGGTAAATGTACAAAACGTTACAGGTACTTTTGGATCTGCACCTAAAATTACTGTAAGGGGTTCTTCTTCTATCTTAGGAGATACTAAACCTCTATGGGTTATAGATGGGGTAGTACAAGAAGATATTATTAATGTTTCTTTTCAAGATTTAGCTTCTGGGAATTCAGAGACATTATTGAGTTCAGCTATTGCAGGTTTAAATCCTAATGACGTTATCAGTATTGAAATCTTAAAAGATGCTTCTGCTACTTCTATTTATGGATCTCGTGCAATGAATGGAGTAGTTGTTGTAACTACTAAAAGTGGACGTAGAGATTCTCCATTGAAAATCAATTACTCAATGGAAAATACAATTCGTACAGTACCTTCTTACGGTAATTATGATATCTTGAATTCGCAAGATAATATGTCAATATTACAAGAGATGGATTTTAAAGGTTTATTAGATCCAGCTATTGTTTCTCAAGGACGTTATGGAGGTGTATATAATTTATGGGCAAAAGCTGTGGGTACTCCAAATCCTGATGGTTCTTTTCAAGTTGTTAATAATGACTTAGATAAAAACCGTTTTCTAAGAGATTACGAATATGCAAATACAGACTGGTTTAAAGTATTATTCAGAAATTCAGTTACTCAAAGTCACTCTTTAAGTTTTTCAGGTGGTGGACAAAATAATGCTTTTTTTGCATCAGTTGGATTCTTTCACGATCCAGGATGGACATTAGCTGATAAAGTTAATCGTTTATCGATAAATCTTAAGAATACATATTTCGTATCAGATGATTTTAATTTAACATTTGGAGTTAATTTCTCAAATAGAAGTCAAATGGCGCCAGGTAGTTATAATAGTAAAACAGATGTAGTTTTTGGAAGTACTTCAAGAGATTTTGATTTGAATCCATTTAGCTATGCAATGAACACTAGTAGAACTTTAAGACCTTATGACAATAATGGGAATTTAGAGTATAACAGAATGAATTGGGCTCCATTTAATATCTTAAATGAAATCAGTAATAATAAAATGAAGATTGATGTTAAGGATATTAAAGTACAATTTGATGCAGAGTATAAATTATTACCTCAGTTGCGATATAATTTAAATACTGCAGTAAGATATGTAAACACGCGTAGAGATCATGATATGTTAGAACAATCAAATGTTGTAAAAGCATATAATGCAAAAGAAACTACGATTGTACAAGATCAAAATATCTTTTTATATAAAGATCCAGAGAATCCTGCAGGTTTAGCTCAAGTAGTATTGCCAAATGGAGGTATAAAAATGAGATATGACAACTCATTATTATCTTATAATGTGCGTAACAGTTTAACTTATCGTGACATTTTTGGTGAAAAACACGAATTGGAAGGATTTGTTGGAACTGAGTTAAGAAAAATCGAACGTAATAACGATGATTTTAAAGTTTATGGTTTACAGTACGATAGAGGTATGGTTCCATTTACAGATCCAAGAATTTTAGAAAAATTAATTCTAGGTGGTGATTCATATTTTGGATTTAATGAAGAAAGAGAACGTACAGTTGGTTTCTTTGGAAAAGCAACATATGCTTATGATAACAAATATATTTTATCATTGACAGGAAGATACGATGGTTCAAACCGCACAGGAAAAAGCACATCTTCTCGTTGGTTGCCAACTTGGACAGTTTCAGGTAAATGGAATTTAAAAGGTGAGAAATTCTTAATAGATAATCAAACAATTAGTAGTCTTAATATACGTTCATCTTATGGTCTTACTGCTACAGCTGGACCTGCTACAAATGCTTTAGCTATTTACAAAAACTATGTAACAGATAGAGAATTTTTTAATGATAGAGAATCTGCATTAGAAATTAAAGAGTTAGCAAATAGTGAGTTAACTTATGAAAAACAACATGAGTTGAATCTTGGAGTAGATTTAGGGTTATTTAACAATCGTTTACAATTTGTTGGAGACGTTTATCAAAGAAAAGCTTTTGATTTAATTGACTTTGTTACTACTTCAGGTATTGGTGGTCAAAAAGTAAAAATGGGTAATAACGCGGATATGACAACAAAAGGTGTTGAATTATCTCTTACAGGGCGTATTATTGACAATGCAGCTTTTACATGGTCTTCAACTTTAAACATGTCTTATTATGATCAACGTATAGACAAGTTACAGAATGTATCTAATGTTATGGACTTGGTAAGAAGTACAGGTGGAAATGTAGTAGGTAGACCAAGAAACTCTATTTATTCTTACCAGTTTACAGGGTTGAATAAAGATGGATTACCAACATTTGTACAAGCTAATGGTGAAACTAACAGTGTTGGTGGAGCAAATTTCCAAGACCGTGTTAATATTACTGACTATTTAAAATATGAAGGATCAGTTGAGCCAAATAAATCTTTAGGATTCATCAATACATTTACTTACAAAAATTGGACATTAAGTACATTTATTATGGCTTCTGGTGGGAATAAAATCCGTTTAGCACCTTCTTATAAAGCTAAATACACTGATTTAGATGTGTTTACAAAAGACTTTAATAATAGATGGATATCACCTGGTGATGAAAAATATACTAATGTTCCAGTAATTGCAGACAGAGAATTAATGTTATACTATGGAAACAGTAGCATTGAAAGAGCTTATAATACGTATAATTATTCTGATGAAAGAATAGCTGATGGTGGTTTTGTAAGATTGAAAGAGGTTTCTTTAAGTTTTGAATTCCCTCAAGATTTGAAGAGAAATTTAAAATTATCTAATTTCTCTTTAAAAGTTACAGCATTTAACCCTTGGTTAATTTATGCTGATAAGAAATTGAATGGACAAGATCCTGAGTTCTTTAGAACAGGAGGGGTAGCGATGCCTGTGACTAGTCAATATACGTTAACGTTAAATGTGGGATTCTAAAATTAGATAATTATGAAAAAAGTAAAAATATTAATTTCAAGTCTTGTTTTAGCAATGTTATTTTCTAATTGTGATAGTTATTTGTCAGAGGTTCCAGATAATAGAACACAATTAGATTCAGAACAAAAAATAGCTGAATTATTGGTTTCAGCTTATCCGTCAGGAATGTATATACAGTTTATGGAAGATTATACTGATAACGTGACTGATTCTGGATTGTTAGCAAGTGAAAATGTAAATAATACACAATATTATAAATGGGAATTAGGAGATGATGTATCTGTAGACAGTCCTTCTCATTATTGGGATACATGTTATGCAGCAATTGCTACGGCTAATCAGGCTTTGGAAGCCCTTGATGAGTTAGGAGATAAAATATCACCAAGTAAAAGAGAAGCATTGAGATCGGAAGCTTTACTAGCGAGAGCTTATGCGCATTTTCAACTTGTACTTATTTGGGGTAAAGCTTATAATCCTGCAACAGCTGCTAGTGATTTAGGTGTTCCTTATGTAGATAGAGTTGAAGGGAAATTAGTACAGCAATATAAACGTAATACTGTAGCTGAGGTATATGAAAAGATTGAAGCTGATTTAGTAGAAGGTTTAAAAGGAATTACAAATAATTATAATGTACCTCAATATCACTTTAATAAAAATGCTGCTAATGCTTTAGCTGTTCGTTTCTATTTATTTAAGGGTGAATGGGATAAAGTAATAAAATACTCTAGTTATGTTGGTACAAAACCTGGATATAATGTAATAAGAGACGTAAAAACTTGGTCTGGAACTTCTTCTTATGTAGAGGCTTGGCAAGCATATTCAAGAACGTTAGAGCCTACCAATATTTTATTAGCAACAGGAAACTCATATGCTTCAAGAACACCATCTAGAGTTCGCTTTACTATGACAGGTGCTTTAAAGAATAAATTAGTTACTAGAGTTAATAATCCATTGGCGGCAAAAGATTATTATTGGAATAGATTGATGTTAAGTGCAAATCAGCAACAAACCGTTTTCTTACCAAAGCATTGGGAGTATTTTAAACTAGACAATCCATCTGCTGGAACTGGATATGGTTATACAACAGACATGTTATTTACAAATGATGAGGTATATCTAAATCGCATAGAAGCGCTAGTAATGGAAAAACGTTACGATGAAGCTAAAACAGAATTAGAGTACTTTTTAGGGACTCGTACAAATGGATATAATGCGAGTAGCGATAAATTGTCGTTAAATAGAATAAAATCTCTATATACTTATAATCCTGATGAATTAACACCTTTTTATCCAATTGACAGTGAAGAACAATGGTATTGGCTTAAAACTATCTTAGAGGTTAAAAGAATTGAACAATTACAAGAAGGTAAAAGATGGTTTGATATTAAACGTTTTAACATCGTAGTAACTCACCAATATGTTGATGGTTCAGGTGTCGATGTATTAGAAAAAGATGATTTAAGGAGACAATTACCATTACCTCTCCATGTTGTAGCATCTGGAGTTCAAGATAATCCTAAAAAATAATAGAAATGAAAAAGATAAAAAGAATAGTTTTTTCGATAGGTATCATCTCTTTGTTTGGAACTTTGACTTTTTCTTGTGCAAAAGAGGATAGTTTAGGTGATACAGTTTTAATTGATGAACCTGCTAAGAAAAAAACAGATTTAGAGAACTGGATAGATGATACTTTTTTAGATACATATAATATCCGTGTTTATTATAAAGGGGAGAAGAATAAAACAGATTTAGAACGTTATTTAACTCCTCCAAAATTAGATAGAGTATGGCCTGCATTAAAAGTTGTAAATCAAGTTTGGCTAGAATCATATCGTGAGATAGCGGGACCAAAGTTCCTTAAAGATATGAACGCTAGAGAAATTGTGTTAATAGGAAGTGATAATTTAAATTCTAATGGAACTACTACTTTAGGGCTTGCAGATGCAGGTTATCGTATTTCTCTTTTTAGTTTAGATAAGATTAATTTAAAAAGTGAAGCCGCTGTAAAACAATATATCCATACCATCCAACATGAGTATGTTCATATTTTGAATCAGACAAAACCTTTCAATCCAAACTATGAAAAGATAACAGGAAATTACCAGCAAGATTGGCATACATTTGATACTTCTGAAGCAAATGATATGGGATTTATTTCGAATTATGCTCTTTCTAATGCAAATGAGGATTTTGCTGAGCAAGTTTCTTGGATGTTGCGAGATATTGAAGAATATAGAATGATAGTTAATGGTGTGAAAGATAAAGCAGGACAAGCGAAAATTCTAGAGAAAGAAGCTTTCGTTGTTGAGTACTATAAAACAGCATTTGATATTGACTTATATGAATTGTGTGAAATAGCTTTGAGAAATACTAAAATTGCTGCATCTCTATAATTAATAATAGAAAAGATTATGATAAAAATAATAAGAAAAGTTGTTTTGCTCTTAATTGCTGGATTTGCAGTAGGGTGCTCTAGTGATAATTTTGATGCAAAATTTGATCAGACGCCCACAGAGCGAATTGAAACAAGAAAGAAAGAATTAAGTGATTTACTTCTTTCATCAGAACATGGCTGGCGAGTTACTTATTTCACTAATAATACAATTTTAGGTGGCTTTACTTATTTGTTTAAGTTTAAACCTAATGGTAATGTTGAAATGATTACTGATTTTGATAACGTTGGTAATGTTAATTCTTTATCTGTTAGCGAAAGTGAGTATGCTATACGTATGAGCGGTAGTATTTCACTAGTATTTACAACAGGTAATTATATTCATTATCTAGGAGATAATAATAATTATCCAATTGCAACTTTAAAAGGTAAAGGATATTTAGGTGATTATCAATTTATTTATACTGGTAACGATGGTAAGAATATTCAATTTGAAGCAGGCAGAAATCATGCGAAATTAACCTTTGAACCTGTGAGTGCAGATGATTGGGATGATTTGAAGTATAATCGTGTTATGCTTACTAATTTCGGTAAAGTCAAAAATTTGATTATATCTGAAAATGGAACAGAAGAAAGATTTACAGTTCAATATGGTGCTAAAACACGATTTGCTAAAATTAGTAATGCAGCTGGTCAAACTGTAAATAGAAGTGGTGGAGTTGGGGTTGGATTTACTAAAGACGGTGCAATTTTGAATCCTGCTATTACATTTGATGATGGATCTAGTATTTCTCGTTTAGTTTATGAAAATGGACATTTTACAGGAGAAGTAAATGGTAATAAAATTACTTTTTTATAAAATTTAAAGAAGTAATCATTATAAAAAAAGGGGTGTATATACATCCCCTTTTTTTTATGGTATTTTTGCAGCGTAATAGAATGATTATATATGCCATTATTAAAACAACATATTGTAAATAGTAATACGCAGGTTAGTATTTGGGAAATAGATGAATCTGTAGAAAACCTTTTTGCTAATATAGAATTGCGTGAAGAGAGTAGACTGCGATTATCGAAAATGAAATCTATAGAGCATCAAAAGGGATTTTTAGCAGTACGTCATTTATTAGTTAATGCGGGCTATTCGGATTTTGACTTGTATTATGATGAAAATGGCAAACCTTTTTTGAAAGATGGTAGATTCATCTCAATTTCGCATTCTTTTCAGTATGCTAGTATTATTATTAGCACAGAGAATGTAGGAATAGATATCGAAAAGAAAAGAGATAAAATTATTAGAATTGCTAATAAATTTTGTAATGATAATGAACTTCTTTTAGTTGAGTCATCCACCAATGCCATTGATGCGCTAACTGAGATATGGTGTACAAAAGAAGCGATGTATAAAATGTGTGATTCAAAAAGTTTAAGTTTTAAGAATAACATGTACGTGGATCTGAATGCTAATTCATTCGTAGAGTCAGAGGCTTATAAACGAAAGTTTCGTTACTGTAATGTTAAAATAGATGGATTTGTTTTGGTTTTTACATTAGAAATCAAATAATATAGTTGTAGTATTTATATATTTTTGTATTTTCGTCGAAATATTGAAACAAAAAAGTTATGGAAAATAATTTTAATTATGCAACACCAGTAGCTCACGAATCTGATGTTGTTAAAGCACAGTTTTATAAAAGAACCTATGGGAATTTAGCAGTAGGTGTATTGGTTTTTATCATTTTTGAAGCAGTTCTTTTAAATACACCATTTATCGTAGAAGGAATGTTTTCTTTAATGGGGATGGGTAAATTCTCTTGGTTGATTATTTTAGGAGCATTTATGGGGATAACTTGGTTTGCTCAAAACCTAACTTATAAAACAGCAAATAAACCACAACAATATGCTGGTTTTGGACTATATATATTAGCTGAAGCATTTATTTTTGTTCCTATTTTATATGTAGCAATGAGTATGACAGGTGATTTATCCTTAATAGCTCAGGCAGGTGTATTGACATTAGCACTTTTTGGTGGATTAACAGGAGTAGTATTTGGATCTAATGCCAACTTCTCTTTCCTTCGATCAATATTAACTATTGGTTTCTTTTTAGCAATGGGAACTATTATAGCGGGTATGATTTTTGGATTTAACCTAGGATTATGGTTTTCATTAGCTATGGTTGGTTTAGCTTCTGGATCTATATTATATAACACATGGCAAATTAAAAATGAGTTTGCAGCTGATCAATATGTACCAGCAGCATTAAGCTTATTTGCTTCTTTAATGTTGTTATTCTGGTATATTTTGAGAATATTAATGAGCAGAAATAATTAATTGAAAAATATAAGTTATAATTTAGAGCCGTAATTATTAAAATTACGGCTTTATTTTTACACTGAATTGTATGATAGATTTCTTTTTTGGTTCTTATAAAGACACTAGCTGGTTGCATATTATATTAGAATCCATTGTTTTTATTTTTGGGATACTAAGTGTTTGGTATGCAGGTAGAGAAAATATATTTGTATATCCGACAGGCTTGATTGCTACTATTATATCTGTTTATTTATTGTATTTGGCGGGATATTTAGGCGATATGATTTTAAACGGTTATTATTCAATTATGAGTATCTATGGATGGTATAATTGGTCAAGGAAATCAAATAACGGAACAGTCTTAAAGATTTCTAGAACGAATAATAAAGAAAAGTTATTTGGCTTTTTAATATTTTTTATAACGCTGTTTGTAGTATATGCAGTTTATAAGGTTTTCGATTATGAAATAAAACCAGAAAATTATATTGATATTTTTACCTCAGGTTTATTTTTTACAGGTATGTATTATATGGCACTGAAAAAAATAGAGAATTGGACATTGTGGATTATAGCAGATATTATTTCAATTCCTTTATATGCTTATCGAGGGTTGGGAATTTTAGCAGTTCAATTTGCTATATTTACTATACTTGCTACAATGGCATATATTTCATGGTACAAAATTTTAAAAAGAGAGAATGGATACGGATAAAATTGAAAAAGAATTAACATTTAAAGCAGTTAGAAGTAGTGGAGCTGGGGGACAAAATGTAAATAAGGTTTCGTCTAAGGTTATTTTGTCATGGGATTGTCATTTATCTGAAGGTATTACACTAGAAGAAAGAGAATTATTGCTGCTTAAATTAAAAAATAGATTAACTAAAGAAGGTGTATTGATTCTAGATGCGGATTCTACAAGAAGTCAAATTAAAAATAAAGAAATCGTTATTGACCGATTCTTTAATTTATTAAGTGAAGCTCTAAAAGTAGAAAAAGAACGCAAACCTACAAAGGTTCCACGAAGAGTTATTAAGAAACGAAAAGAAGATAAAATAAAGCTTTCATTGAAGAAGACTTTAAGAAAGAGGAGCTTTTAGATGTCTTTCTTGAATGAAGAGAGTGAAATAAAGATATCTACCATATATTAAATAGATAGAACATATTATCAATTTTGTCTAAGATGTAATAACATTTTTTCCACAGTCTTTTATATATAAAAAAGCATAGTATTTTGAGCTAAATTTTAAATTCTGAGTGCTATATGTAATGGTAAAGCTGTACAGTTATAGTAGGACGAGACAGGAATTCTGGTGGGTGCGTCCATAGTGAGTCCATGATGAGTCCATAGTGTCTCTATTAATTCAAAGGTTTTAATAGACTCATTATGGACTTACGTTTTAGTCAAGTTACTAGCATCTGCTATCGTAGTCGATTGGTACTGATTGTTTTATAAATGTAATTATAGCTTGTCCATCTTGACTTTTTTTAATTTTTAAAAGTTGACTTAACTACTTTAGTATTAAAAAAGGCTTTTAGTCTTGTAAATTGTAATATACTATTTATATTTGCGCCATAAATCTCAAAGGGGTGCCGTACGGCTGAGATCATACCCATAGAACCTGGGCGGGTAATGCTGCCAAGGGAGTAAAGTGCAACCACATTCTTTTATGGTTGTCATGGATAAGTGTAATTATTAATCATAAAATAATTGCCCCTTTTATTTGTAAAAATTATTTTACGAATGAAAAAAAGTTTTTTTCAACCTTTACTGACTATTGCTTTTAGCATTAGTGTTATTACCATTTCAAATGCACAGGAAGAACAGATTAAAGATTCAATTCAACAGACTGCATTAAATGAAATTATCTTATCTGCAGTACAAGTAGATAACAAGACTCCAATCGCTTATAATAACCTTTCTAAAAAAGATCTAGCTGGTAGAAATATTGGTCAAGATATTCCTACTATGATGGGGTATTTACCTTCAGTGGTTACTACTACTGATGCTGGTAATGGGATAGGATATTCAAGTTTTAGGGTAAGGGGATCTGATGCTACGAGAGTTAATGTGACTCTAAATGGTATTCCATATAACGATGGTGAATCTCAAGGTTCTTTTTGGGTAAATATGCCTGACTTTACTTCTTCTGTTCAAAACTTACAGTTGCAAAGAGGAGTGGGAACTTCGACAAATGGAGCCGCTGCTTTTGGTGCTAGTTTAAATTTAAACACGGATAACTTCTCGCATGATGCAAATGGTGAAATTTCTAACTCTTTTGGAAGTTATAATACAAGAAAATCTACTGTTAAGTTTAGTACTGGATTGATAAATAATAAGTTTGAGTTAGCTGGGCGATTATCAGATATTCACTCTGATGGATATATTGATAGAGCCTCTTCTAATATGAAATCTTATTATTTGCAAGGGGTGTATGTGGGGAATACTACCCTTATTAAAGCTCTTGTTTTTGGTGGGAAACAAAAAACTTATCAGGCGTGGAATGGGGTAGATCAAGAACAAATTGACAAATTTGGTCGTCGTTTTAATCCTGCTGGGATGTACACTGATGATCAGGGGAAAACGCAATTTTACAATAATGAGACAGATAATTATATTCAAAATCATTATCAATTACATTGGAGTGAACGCTGGTCAACTGAATGGTCTTCTAATGTTTCTTTACATTATACAAAAGGAGATGGGTATTATGAGAACTATAAGAAAAAACAGAAGTTTAAAGAATATGGCTTGCAACCTATAATAGTAAATGGTGAAGAAGTCAATAAAACAGATATGATCCGCAGAAAAGGATTAGATAATCATTTTTATGGAATGATTTTTAGTACTAATTATGAAACGGATAAATTGAATGTCGTAGTTGGTGGTGGAGCTAATAAGTATGAAGGAAATCATTACGGACAAATACTATGGGCGAAAGAACCAGTAAAATATAATTATAAACAAGAGTATTATAATGATGATGCTGTGAAGACAGATATGAATTTTTATGCTAAGGCTACTTGGCAGCTTACAGATAAATTCAGTTTATATGGTGATATGCAATATCGTCGTGTAACTTATGAGGCAGATGGAATTGATACAGGTTTTGTTAATGATAAATTTAATTTCTTCAATCCAAAAGGAGGTTTAATTTTCCAATTAGATAATAGCAATCAGTTTTATCTATCATATGCTAGAGCTAATCGAGAGCCTAATCGAAAAGATTATGAAGGACTAGGTAAGCCTAAAGCTGAGAAAATGAATGATTATGAGTTAGGTTGGCGATATGCTAATGAATCAACAGCGATTAACGTTAATGCATATTTCATGGATTATAAAGATCAATTAGTATTAACTGGTGAAATGAATGATGTAGGAGGTATGTTACGTGCTAATAGTGGAGATAGTTATCGTTTAGGTCTAGAAATAGATGCTAATGTTAGAGTGATGGAGAAATTGTATTGGAACCCGAGTATCTCAATCAGTACAAATAAAAATAGGAATTATAAAGATAGTTGGATGGGAGAGAAGAAGAATTTTGGAACTACTTCTATAGCATTTTCTCCTGATTTCGTAGCATCGAATATTATTAGTTATTTACCTATTAAAGGGATGAATATTTCTCTAATGACTAAATTTGTAGGGGAGCAGTATATGTCTAATATTGAAGCTAAAAATTCGAAGTTAGATTCATATTTTGTTAATGATATCAATGCTTCTTATGAGTTTCCAATCAAAGGATGGGTTAAATCAATTGGAGTATCGTTGTTGGCAAATAATATTTTTAATGTAAAATATATTTCTAACGGGTATTACTGGTCAGAATTTAATAAAGGGACAATGATAGATGGGGCAGGCTATTATCCGCAAGCAGAATTTAATATCTTGGCAGGCTTGACGATTAAATTCTAGTAAGGAAATGAAAC